>DAIDGW010000191.1 GCA_027452245.1 Acidobacteriaceae bacterium | reverse complement strand
GAGTCGAAAAGCTTTGATCGTTGTGGGCCAACCTTGGGGGCGAACCATGGCATTCCACGTACCAGATGGGGTCTTTACGATCGCAGCCATCACGCCTTCCAACTGATTCGCAATTTGGGGCTCTAACGAAGTCGCATCAGTGCATTGGAACGGGCGGATATGGCGCAGGTACCGGTAGAATCAGCCTGCGGCCAAGCCTATTAAAGTAGGCTATTTAATCAAAGGGATCATGGTGGGCCCGGAGGGACTTGAACCCCCAACCAAGGGATTATGAGTCACTTACGGGGCACTTTGCACGGAGATGCATATCGTCGCATAAAATCGCAAATCTATATTATTTACATAGATTTAAGACGCAATGATATATCGCAAAGCATTGCACGGAGATGCACGGAATTCCGAATGCAACATGCACAAAACATGCACCGGATTTCGGAGATTCTTGGGAAATGTTAGCGCTGTAGATTGCCGGTGCGGATCTCGGAAGTAAACGAGCACTTCCGATTGCGACGAGATTCCAGGCATGGCAATCTCTTGCAGACATGCTTACGCTTGTGGCCTGCCATGCTGCTGGCGCTGGGGGTTTGTAGCCCAGCGAGGAGTGTGGCCGCTCGGTGTTGAAGTAGACACGCCAGCGTTCGGCCAGCACCCGCACTTCCTTCAGTGAATAGAAGATTTCTCCGTTCAGGAATTCGTCGCGCATTTTGGAGTTGAAGCTTTCGCAATAGCCGTTCTCCCAGGGAGAACCGGGTTCGATGTACAGCGTCTTGGCTCCAGTTTGTGCCAGCCACTTGCGCAGTTCCTTGGCAACGAACTCGGGGCCGTTATCGGACCGGATGTATCCCGGGATGCCGTGCTCGATCATGGCTTCGGCCAGCACGTCGATTACCTGTTTGCTGTTGATCCGGCGACCGACATGAATTGCCAGACACTCCCGCGTGTACTCGTCAATCCGGTTCAGGAAGCGTACCGTTCTTCCGTCATGCGTGAAAGCGCTCATAAAGTCGTACGACCAGACGTGATTCGGTCGCTCCGGCCGAAGGCGAACGCAGGAACCATCGTTCAGCCATAAACGGCTACGCGGTTTCTGCTTCTGCGGAACCTTCAGCCCTTCGCGGCGCCAGATCCGCTCCACGCGATCCTTGCCCACGTTCCAGCCGGCTTCCTGCAGCTTGATGGCGATACGTCGGTATCCATACCGGCCATATTGAGTGGCCAGTGCGATGATGGCCCGGGTCAGCGCGTCTTCGTCGTTCCGCAGTGTAGGCTGGTAGCGCTGCGTGCCGCGTAGTTGGTGAACCAGTTGGCACGCATGACGCTCACTCGCCCCTTGTTGTCTTGCATGTTGCACAGCGGTTCGGCGCCGCTCCGGGCTTATAAGTTTCCCCGCGCGATGTCCTGAAGAATCTGCTTGTCCAGGCTGAGCTCAGCCACCAGCCGCTTGAGCTTCCCGTTTTCCTGCTCCAGTTCCTTCAGCCGTTTAGCCTGGTCTACCTTCAGACCGCCGTACTCCTTGCGCCAGCGGTAGTAGGTCTGCTCCGTGATCCCGGCTTCCCGGCTCGCCACTGGGTGCGTCTTTCCGTTCGCCGCCGCGACCTCGATCTGTCGCAGAATGTTCACTATCTGCTCAGCCGTGTGCTTCCTTGCCTTGCCCATCCTTGGCTCCTTCTATACCAGTTTGTCTCACTCCCACTGGTACAGAATTTGCCGGGCACTCCAGATCGGTCTGATGCTGACCGCCGCCGTCACCAGGCTGTTTAAGGATACGGTCACCCGGTCGTGTTAGAAAAGATTTCCGACGACCTGCTCCGCGATCGCATGGATTCCAAGGTTTGACTGACCAGAGCGGGAGACCTTCGACACGGGGAGTGGCGGCGCAGCTGCTTGAGTCATGGCGATGATGAAGTGCAGTTCCCGGATATGCCCTTCGATGACTTCCAGGACGTTTCCATGGGCTCGCTTCTGCTCGCATTGTCTGGCTTCATTCCCAAGACCGCTAAGAGGAGTGCCTGCACCAACGCATATTTGCTTCTGAGCTTGCCCCACCTTGATTTCGAGAAAGGTGTCGGGATCGCTTTCTAGCGAAAAGCGGCATGAACCCTCGGAGGCGGACGGTTGCTGTACGGTCACGTTGGCGTCTCCACCAAGCGCGTTCTCTGCGGTGCCCAGCGTGAGCCATGAGCATGTTGACGGTGACTGACCGAGAGCGACTCCGCTAGCGGACCAGACAACACAAAGAACAATCGCGCGCAGATTCATGCTTTGGGCTGTACCTTCGATTTCGCAGGCTGCAACGCCTCTGACTTAAGAATCTTTCCGCCTTCCTGCAGAGTGTAGAGGCGATTCGGCTCAAGATCGTGGAATTGATCCACTTGACCGCTGAGCCAGCGCACCTCCACCATGTCAATCTTTTGCGCCTGGTCAAGACCAAAATGCATGCGGAGGTCGTTTTGAGAAAAGTAGCTGCCGCCGCTGCGCAATTCATCCGTTTGGACGAGCGGTTTTGCAGCAGTTGGATCTGTTTGGGCCGTCACGATAATGCGGCTGCCAATGCCCGATCGATTTGACTTGGTGCCGACCAGCTTGATCTTGATCCACTTGCGATTCCAAGTGGAGTCGCAGCGCAGGAGTTGCGGGGTGGAATTGATACAGTTGACCGCGATGTCGATGTCGCCGTCGTTGTCGTAGTCGCCAAAGGCGCAGCCACGCGCGGGCGCGCTCTCCATGATGCCAGGACCGCCTTTGTCGGTGACCTCTTCAAATCGGCCGTTCCGCAGGTTCCGGTAGAGGTATTTGTGCTCGGCGTATTTCAGGTCTTCTTTCGAAAGATCGACTTCAGGGTAAACATGCCCGTTCGACATGAGAATGTCGAGCCAGCCATCGTTATCCATATCGAAGAAGCCTACCCCCCAACCCAGCAGGCGCGTGTTTACGCCAAGGCCGCCGGGATAGGTGCGGTCTTCAAAATTGGCATCGCCGAGATTGGTGTAGAGGGAGTCGGTGTCACCGGCAAAGTTAGTCTTTACGACATCAAAGGTTCCGTCGTGGTTGTAATCGCCGATGGAAACGCCCATGCCCGCCTGGGGCTTGGCTTCGGCTGAGAGGGCGGCTCCCGCTTCAATTGCAATGTCTCGGAAGGTGCCGTCTTTCTGGTTCTGGTAGAGCGTTGCCGGAGCGGAGTCATTGGCGACATAGATGTCCGGCCAACCGTCGCCGTCAAGATCCGAGGCCGCGACGCTCAGGCCGTAGGTTCCCACAGCAGTCCACATGCCGGCTTTTTCACTCACGTCCTCAAATGTGCCGTCGCCCTTGTTGTGATAAAGGATGTTCTTACCACCGGGCAACCCAGGTGGGCCGCATGCCACGAGGATTCCCTTGTAGGTGCAGGGACCATCCTGCGGCAGTGGCGCCGTCTTCAGGTCGAAGTCAACATAGTTGGCGACGAACAGGTCCAGATGGCCGTCGCGATCGTAGTCAACGAAGGTACACCCTGTATTCCAGCGAATTTTGGGACCCTGCTGGAGTAGACCCGCCTGCGCGGTGACATCAGTAAACGTACCGTTGCCGTTGTTGCGATAGAGCACGTTCTGGCCGTAGTAGGTGACGAAGAGATCATCCCAGCCGTCGTTGTTGTAGTCTCCAACACAGCAAGCTTGTCCCCATCCGGTTTTGTGCTCGAGGCCTGTGCCGATTGTGACATCGGTGAATGTGCCGTCGCGATTGTTCTTGAACAAATGGCAGTGCGGCTCCTGCCCATTGGCAAAGCCTTCGAGGCGCCAGCCGTTCACCATGAAGAGGTCTGGCCATCCATCGTGGTCGTAATCGTAGAATGCAAGCCCGCAGCCGGTCGTTTCGAGCAGATATTTGTTGTGGTATTTGCCCCCGTAGATGGTCTCTGCTGTGAGGCCCGCTTCCGGTGCAACCTCGACAAAGCTCACGCCAAGCGGAGTGCCCTCAATGGGCGACTTTGGTCCCGGTGGTGGCGGGGCAGGCCGTGCGTCATAGCTGCGCTCCTGGGGACCGATCTTGATCGGACTCTGCTGCTGCGCCGGTGACGCGAGCGAAAGAATGTCCGCAAAGGGCAGGACGAGTGCAGTCTTGCTGAGAGAACGAAGAAAGCGTCGACGAGTGAGGGGAAGACGTCTCAAGGATGCATCTCTTTCTGGGAATTTGCTTGTGGAGCTTTTGACTCCTGCGGTATCGATTCTGCGTGAACATGCCAGGGCACGCTCTCGTTGGAGATTTCAGGGTGGTGCCGCAGATAGTCGAGTGAGTACGTCGGCGCGCCGGGATCAACGCGCTTGATCGTGTATTGCTGCGCCTCGTAGGCTGCCTCTTTTTTCATGCCCTTGCGGCGATAGAGAATCGCAAGATTGTAGTGCGCAGCCAGATCATCGGGGTCGATCGCTTGCAGTGCTTTGAACTGCGCGATGGCTTCATCGGGACGATGCTGCTGGTAGTAGGAGATGCCAAGCTCACGGCGCGCCTCGCGGCAGTCGGGGTATTGCGCCACAACCTCTTCAAGATCTGCAACCTCGGCATCGGTGTTGCGCGCCCGCCTTTCAACGAGAGCCATGTAATAGAGCGCTCGTGCGTCATGCGGTTTGAGCATGAGAGCTTTCTCCAGTGGCGCGCGTGCATCCTGATACTTTTCCCAATCGACGTATGCGACTCCGAGATTGACGTAGCCATCCTTGAAGTCAGGACGAAGACGAAGAACCTGCTTAAATGCGTCGACTGCATCCGCATGCTGCAGCTCGTCAAGATAGCCAATGGCGGCATTGTTCCAGCGCATCCAGTCAGGATTTGCGTCTGGCAAGGGAGCCTGTGGCCAGTTATCCCCGAGGGATACCTTGCGACGGCCGGAGGCGAGTTCCACGACCGGATAGCTGGGATGGTCGGCGCCGAAGATGTTGTTCAGATAGGTCTGCCGGAGATGGCGATAGTTCACCTGAGCGTGCAGCGTGACGGGACCTTTGATGTCGCTCGGGATCATGAAGCGATAGCGGACCAGATCTGAGCGGCCGGACTGGATCGTGTTGTCGTAGGCCACCGAGTGGATGGCCCAGACCATGTGATTGTCGACAAAGTCACCGATGACATTGACTGGCCGGTTGGTGTAGCTGTGTGCGCCAGGTTCCAGTGTGCCGTCTGGCTGCAGGAATCCGCTTCGATAGATCATCTTGCCGTTTGCGTCCGTCGCGGTGAACTGGAGCCATGCTTCGTAGAGGTCGCGTACTTCAGGAATAAGCGAATGCCCGATATTCTTGTTTTGCACCACCACATACACGTCGACCATTTGACCGGCAGACAGGTGGAAAGGAACGGTGCCGAGCGGAGCGAAGATCTGCTGCGTTTTGTCCACGCGCAGAGCGAAGATGTCGACGTTGAGATAGTTTCCGCTGCGCAAGAAGTCGATGGTCTTTTGCAATTGTTCATCGAGGCCGTAGTAGAAGGGAACCGCCGTGTTACCGGCTAGCCAGCGATGGGAGGCGAAGGTGCCATCCTTCGCGCCCGGCTCCGGCAGCGCATTCTGGGCGCGTGTCATGTGGCATCCCTGGCAAGTGGTCAGGTCCGCAGAATAGAAGGTGAGTGGAGTCTGGTGAGAGAACTTTGAAGCTTGCCACTCGTCGTAGGCGCTGAAAGCGCGAATCCACTTGTAGTCATTCAGCATGGGAGGAAGATTGGCCTTGTGGCAGGCCTCGCAAAAAACTGCTGACCGATAGAAGGGCTGCATCACCGCTTTGGAGTGCCGCTCAAGATGGGCAAGGATCTCCGCGTCGGGGACCATGCCGGGAATTCGATTCCCTTGCGCATCGACCATCACGGCGGGAATGCCAATCACGTAGCCGCCATTACCTTCTTTGGAGTCCGCGCTCTGAATGGAGTGGCAAACCATACAGGTGACTCCGTCGCTGTCGAAGGAGCGGTCACCGGAGTAGCTCGTGTCCAGCGCTCCTCCGAGAACTGCGATGGGATTGTGGCAACTATCGCAATGGCGTGCGAATTCGACTCCCTTGGTTTTCAGGAGAATGTTGACGCTGTGACGGTAAAATGGCGTCCTGAAGGAATTCGCGTGCAAGGCTTGCCGCCATTGGTGATATGCCTCCTGATGGCAATGGGCGCAATAGCTCGCACTCGGGAACGCGTTCGGAGGCAGGAAACCCCCGCCTTCCGCGGCGGCGTTGCCCGGAGCGGAGATCTGGTCTTTGCCAAATGCGAAGCGGTAATGCTGTTGAATCTGATCGCTGTAGGCCTGGCGGGACTTTGCGGCGCTGGATTGTGTGTCGGAACCGGCGGGGCCCGCACCTGCCCAAAGCAGAGCTCCCGCGCAGAACGCGGCAATGCCTCCACAGAAGATTCGAAATCGGCTCCTCAACACGCTGCAGGCCCTCAGCTGCATGATTGAACCCTGTGGCTGGATTCGAGTGACGATCCCCTCTTATCTCTGGGTACAGCCTTCCATCGAAGTGGAAAGCATGCTGCTATGGCCAGTATAGTCTTGGGTTACTTGCCTGTACACGCGGCCGGATGGTTCGAATCAGGCGAGCATTTTTTGTCGTCCATGCTCGGGGCTGAATTCGAATCCTCATGTTCTTGCTGTAAGGTCAGCGCTGTGTCCCGCTCTTTCTTCGCTTCGGCTGCTTTCCCCTGCTTGTCGAGTGCGGTGGCCAGCCTAAGATGGGCCTCAGCAAATGTGGGATCGAAACCTATTGCGTTGCGGAACTCGACAATAGCGTCGTCAACCTTTCCCTCGCTCAGGAGTGACTTGCCAGAGTTGGTGGCAACCTCGGCACGCTGTAGATTCATATGCGCGCGCATCAGGTCGGCGGCAACCTTGCGTTCCTGGACGGCTTCGGCTGTCTGACCCTGTTTGATGAGGACCGTGGCGAGAATTAAATGAGGATCTGCCTGTGCGGGCAGTTGCTGAATCGCCTGGCGCAAAGCCTGTTCAGCCTCGGGCAGGCGATTGAGTCGCAGGTACACGCTGCCGAGACTGGACCAGCCATCGCCGTTCTGGGAATGCAGCTTGAGACTAAGCGCGAGTTGCTGCGCGGCCTCTTCATTGCGTGCAACCTGCATATAGAGCAGGCCGAGAACATAGGGAGCCTGATAGCTGGTCGAGTCAAGCTTCTCGGCGGCTTCCAATTGCGGAATCGCATCCACGGCATCATCCTGCAGTTTGTACGCCACCCCCAGGTCGTAGCGCATTGATGCGGAGTTTGGCGCGAGCTTGAGCGCAGCCTGCAATTCCTGAATAGCATGGGCGACCTGATCGACCTGAATATAGGCCGCTGCAAGATCCTGATGCGCAGTTGGGTTGGTGGGTTCAAGGGCAATCGCACGCTGCAGGTAGGGAATTCCATCTTGTGCGCGATGCATCTGGCTGAGCGCAAGGCCGAGGTTCACGAGCGCGAGCCGGTTTTGCGGATCTCGCTTCACAACCTGCTTCAGAAGATCGACAGACGCGGGAACTCGGCCGTTGTTTTGCAGCACAAGAGCCAGCGACAGTGCGGCGTCGCTCGATTCCGGGTTGAGTTGCACTGCGCGTTCAAGGATGGGCTCAGCCTGCTCATCCAGACCAGCATTGGCCAGTGCTTTCCCCGCCTGAAGCGCCACTCCTGCGTCGCTCGGCGATAGGTCACTGGCTTTGATCCACTCCGCGGCAGGATCGCCTCTCTGTTCAGCTTGCAGCACAAAGCCCAGATGCAGGTGTGCAGCTGCGAGGTCCGGTTGAATCTCAATCGCGCGATTGAACTCCTGCTCGGCCAGCGGCCAGTTACTTTCCTGCGCGTACAGCGAACCCATGGAATCATGAAATTCTGCGTTGCCCGCCTGGGCTGGGGCAAGCGCTTTCATTTGTCGAATGGCGGCATCCGTGTGCCCGGTGCCTGCGAGAACACGAATGTAGACCATGCGCACCTGAGGGATCAGGGGAGATTTGCGCGCGACTGCTGCTTCCTCGAGCTTTGAAAACAGAGGCAGGGCGTTCACATCTTCGCCAGCCTGCGCATAGGTCATGGCCAATGCAAGTCGCGCTCCGTCGTCAGAGGGTTGGATGGCAATCGCTTTCTTGAGCTCACTGATGGCTGGGGCCAACTTGCCTTCGCGCTCAAGAACCTGCCCAAGGACGCTGTGACCCGCTTCAAGCTGTGGCGCCAGACGGACTACGATCTCCAGCTTCTCCTCCGCAGTCTTCATGTCGTTGTTGCGCATGGCGACGAGTGCGGCGCGGTAGTCTGCGTCCGCCTCCCGCAGGGCGGCGCTGACTTGCTGCGAGTGCGTAACAGAGAGATCGGCGCAGGCGAGCAAAGCGACGAAGGCAAGCTGTTTGGGATTGGGAAGTGGGGAGCGCATCGGTAATGCCAAGCACATTGTAGCCTGAACCGGGTGACGGGCCTGGCGACGCAGAAGACGGGCTACGTCTACCAGAGCGGGCCGACAGGCAACCTGACGAGCGTGACGGAACTGAGCGGGCGGACGGTGAACTGGAGCTATGATGGCATCTACCGGCTGACGAATGAAACGATCAGCCTTGCGCCGAGCAGGAACAACGGCTCGGTCAGCTACGGGCTGGACCCGGTGGGCAACAGGCAGTCGGAGAACTCGTCCCTTTCTGGCCTGCCTTCGGGAAGTTGGAGCTTCAACGCCGACGATGAGTTGTCGAGCGAAACGTACGACGCGGACGGCAACGTGACGGCTGCGGGCGGCAAGACCTTCAGCTACGACTCGCAAAACCATCTGGTGGCAATGAACGGCGGGGCGGTGCAGATGCTCTATGACGGCGACGGCAACCGGGTGGCGAAGTCGGCGAACGGCGTGGTGACGCGCTATCTGGTGTTTAGTTCAGAGCTCATCACGGCACACGAGGGCGCTATGTCGGAGGTCATATTGTTTATTTCTATAACGCTTCTGAGGGCGAGCGCCAGAGTGGGGACATCGTCGCGGCCGTGTGACAGCGCAGGTCCAAGCTTCAATGCGTGAGTTGGAGATTTGGCATCAAGGAAGAACACTCCAAGCTACTGGGCGTTATCCAGGTCGCTCGGAAGTTCAACGTCGGGACAGGGTAAGCACGAAAGGCAGTCTTACATTCTTTATGTTCGGGCCACCCGCAATGTCGAACACTCTGCCGAGCAATCGATTGCCATGCGGAATCAGCTTGACTTGCAGCGTCTTGGCTCCGGTCCTTACTGTATCCGGCGCATCGATTCTTCCAGTGGACAAGCCCGTACATGCTTCCCCTTCTGACCGCAGTGCAGTGACTTCTTGCGCTTGACCGGTCCCTATTGCCATCGTCGCGGCTTCGTTCGACTCGAAATTGAGGTTCACGGGCATATTTACACCTCCACCTTCGAGCAAACCCTGCCATCGTCCTCTCCACGCAGGTGTCGCAATGAATGGTTTGCTCGGAGAATCGCAGTCTTCTACGGGTCGACGCCACTCCGGCAGATAGTTCATAAGCACCTCATCACACGCGCTACAGGCTAGCTCCCACCCGTTAGACCTATTTGTTACGACAACGCATGCCAGATCTTTCGAAGGGACAAAGCACATCCTGTTGGCGACGCCCGGATCCCCGCCGCTTTTGAAGAGGAAGGGGATGCCGGAGGTGGTGTGGCTTCTAAACCAACCGAACGTGGTGGCCACACCTGATGGGCCGGTGAAGACGGGCCTATGCATCTCCTTGACCTTCTGCTTGTTGAGAATCGCCCCGTGGCCCTTCGCTCCTTCGCGCATATTGAAGAGAGCGAACCGAGCGAGATCGTGAGCGCTTGCATACAACCCGCCCGAGGCAGGCGTGGACGTGGTGTAGTGCGGAATGAGACAGCCGCTGGCGTCGTAACGCAGCGCTGCCTCCTTCGCTCGAACGGCATCAGCGCCAAAAAAGCTGTTGTTCAGGCCAAGGGGGGCAAGCACCCTTCGCTGCATGAGTGTCCCCAACTCGGTTTGTGTAAGATCCAAAGCGATTGCATTCAGTGCCGCAAATCCGAGGTTGCTGTACTCATAAACAGTTGCCGGGGGATACGCCAATCGGCCATACGCTTGAAGAAGAGCCTGAGGGCTGGGGACAAATCTCTGTTCCTCCGATCCATAGCTTTCAAAAATACCCGGCAGACCACTAGCGTGCGCACCGAGTAACCGCACACTAGCCGCCTCCACGTTGCGGTCGGTGCCAACCAGTTGGCATCCAGAGAGATATCTGTTAGCAGGCTCATCTAGCGCTAGCCTGCCCTCAGCGACCAGAGTCATGATTGTGGTTGCCGTAAATGGTTTTGTGATGGATGCCAGGCTGAACGGGGTATGCGGTGACGCTTTGATACCAGCTTCCTGATTCGCCCAGCCAAAGCCTTCTTCCCAGACGATCCGGCCACCCTTTACCACTGCGACAGCTACCCCGGTCGCGTCACCTTGGCCAATCGCCTGCTGAATTCGACTGCGTACCCCATCGAAATTTACCCTGCCAGCGTCATCATTGAAGGCCGTTGCACCGGCGCTCAGATTCTCTCGTGCCAGAAATCCGAGCGATGCTAAAAACATCGATCTCATCGCTTCGCGACGGTCTGGGGCTACTTTCATATGCAACCTCGCCAGCGCATAGATTACTTCAGCGCATATCTTCTCAGGACGATGCAATTAGGTCTGATTCTCTTGTCTCGGGCTGGACGGCGACTGTCTCCGGGTCAGTACAGCAGTGTAGGCCGGTCTCCGCCAGCCTGCCCGTCTGATTGGCTTCCAGTTTACGCCAACAGGCCAATGCACGCTTTGAAGTCCAAATGCACTGGAAACGCGCATTGGCGATTTGCACTAAGCCGCTAACGCGGCAGGGGATTCCTTTGTGGCATTTGGATAGAGTGTTGGACACCCGAGGAGGTGTCCATGACTCATCTACGTCAGCGCATGCAGGAAGATCTCCGGCTGCGCAACTTC
>DAIDGW010000190.1 GCA_027452245.1 Acidobacteriaceae bacterium | reverse complement strand
TGTCGATCTCTGCCGCAGGATCGGGGCGACGTATAAGACAGTTTTTTATCCCACAGTATCAGTCACGCATGGCTATGCGAAAGGGTCATACAACAGCCTTAAATTGCTGACATATCATTTGAGATCGGCTTTCAAATACTTTAGCAAATGGGGTTGGATCTATGACGCGGAGCGAGCCAGCTTGAATAATAGAACCGCCCCTCTGCCTGCCGCTCAGTCGGAAGACGTGGGGCCGACACATGATGGACGAATCTCCGAATGAGATAATGGAGGCCGAAGCGAGAGTCATGAGGCTGGAATGCATCGAACTTTGACAAACCATCTCTCAAATGATCAGAGGGAAGAGCTGTGACTGACGTTAGCTATCAACCATGGGTGGCAACAAGATGCTCTGCCCAAATGCGCAACATGGAGGGGCAATGAAGGGTATTATTCTTGCTGGTGGGTCGGGGACGCGGTTGCATCCTGTCACTCAGGCTGTGTCGAAGCAACTATTGCCGATCTACGACAAGCCGATGATTTACTATCCGCTAACGACGCTGATGCTGGCGGGGATTCGGGAGATTCTTCTGATCTCCACGCCGCAGGATACGCCACGGTTTGAGGCGCTTCTGGGATCGGGCGAGCAGTGGGGTATTCATATTCAGTACGCGGTACAGCCTTCGCCAGACGGCATTGCCCAAGCCTTTCTAATTGGCAAGGATTTCCTCGGCAGTGATGGTTGCTGCCTCGCACTCGGGGACAATATCTTCTTCGGGCATGACTTCGTCAAGGCCATGCACTACGCGACTGCGCATGCAGAAGGTGCAACGGTATTTGCCTATGCGGTCAATGATCCGGAGCGGTATGGGGTGGTTGAGTTTGATGCTGATCGCAAGGTCATTTCGCTGGAAGAGAAGCCCGCTAAGCCGAAGTCCCGATACGCGGTCACGGGCATTTACTTCTACGACGCTCAGATTGTTTCCGTTGCTGAACAGATGAAGCCCTCGGCGCGTGGCGAGTTGGAGATTACCGACGTTAATCGCTGGTACCTTGAGCGCGGCCAACTGCGTACGGAACTGCTGGGGCGAGGGATGGCGTGGCTCGATACCGGAACGCATGACGCACTGCTTGAAGCTTCAAACTTTGTCCAAACAGTTGAGCGCCGTCAAGGGCTGAAGGTTGCGTGTCCCGAGGAAATCGCATTCCGACGGGGGTATATTTCCAGTGAGCAGTTGGGGGCGCTCGCCGACAAGATTGGTAAGAGTTCTTACAGCCAATATCTACGCATATTGCTTACCGAGACGGTTTACTGACCAATGAATGATGCTCCGATTCTGCTTCTCGGTGCGAATGGCCAGGTCGGCGGCGAGGCGTTGCCGCTGCTTCGTTCCCTTGGCCACTTGGTAAGCCTGACACGTGCTGAACTTGATCTCACTGACCCTCCAGCGATTCGCGCGGCCGTGCGGGATTTGAGACCGCGATGGATCGTGAATGCGGCGGCATATACGGCCGTGGACAAGGCCGATAGTGATTCCGAAAGTGCCTTTGCTATAAACGGGGACGCCCCGAGAATACTTGGGGAGGAAGCTCATCGAATCGGTGCCCCGGTGATTCACTTTTCGACGGACTATGTATTCTCCGGTGATGGAAATCGTCCCTGGACCGAAGATGATCCGACCGGGCCGCTCGGTGTCTATGGGGCATCAAAACTCGCCGGTGAGCAGGGGCTTGCCGGGAGTGGCGCAACCCATTTCATCCTTCGAACAAGCTGGGTGTACGGCGCGCACGGTGAAAACTTTCTTCGGCGGATTTTGAAACTGGCGCTGGAGCGAGAAGAATTGAAGATCGTCGACGACCAGTATGGTGCTCCAACTTGGTCTCGTACGCTTGCGAGCCTTGCGGTGGCCTGTATTCTGAGAGGCGAGAAGGATGCCCTTATGGGTGGGGACAGACCCGCCGAGGCGGTCCAATCCATCAGCGGGATCTACCATGCATGCAGCGCAGGATTCACAACGTGGTTTGGCTTTGCGTCAGAGTTTGTACGAATGGCGCAGATGGCTCTTCCTGGGCGGGTATTTGCTAGATTGACCCCCATCCCATCGAGTGCCTTTCCGACTGCTGCGAAACGGCCCGTGAACTCGCGCATGAACTGCGAGAAGTTGGCGCACACCTTTGGGTTTGATATGCCCGTGTGGCAGGATTCGCTGTCAGAGGTAATGCATGAGGTGCTTGCAGGGAACAACATCTGAGTTTTGTAGCCGGTAAGGCAAAAGGGTTTCCAGCCAGGTGTGCTACATGGACTGATATGGGGCAGGCAATTCGGCTGCCGGCAAGAGACTTCCCGCAGCATCCTTCGCTGAGACTGTTGGCGTACCGATGTCCTCCAGCGGCCAGGCAATGCCAAGGGTCGGGTCATCCCAGCGCACGCAGCGCTCACCCACCGGATGATAGAAACGGGTGGTCTTGTAGAGCACGCTGGCGGTCTCTGAAAGGACCAGGAAACCGTGACCAAATCCTTCGGGAATCCATAGGCTCTCGATGTCTTCCCCCTTGAGATGGATACCAGCCCACTTGCCGAAGTGTGGAGAGTTCGGGCGAAGGTCGACAGCTACATCCCATATGTGACCTGAAAGCACACGAACCAGCTTGCCCTGTGGTTCTCCGACTTGATAGTGAAGGCCACGCAAGACTCCTCGCCGTGAAAACGACTGATTATCCTGAACGAAGCAATCGGGCAATCCTGCTACTGAAAAATCCCGCGCACTGAAGGCCTCGGAGAACCATCCGCGATCATCCCCATGCTTTTGAGAACGGACGAGCTTCACATCAGGCAGGTCCGTGCATAATATCTGCATGTGTCATTCTAACGCGGCGAGTGCTAGCGCCACAGGGGTCAAGCGGCCTGCTTTGTGATATTGCGGCATTACCCATCTTGGCGAGTCGAGCGTACATGGCGGACACTCTGGCATGCAATCGGGAGCCTCCGTAGGTACAGGGATGCCGGATTTGGCTCATGTATGGGCTTGTCCCAATATGGAACTACTCATGACTTTCGACCCGATGCCGATATATCCATCAAGGCGCAATCATGCTGAAATGGCAGTTAGGTAAAGGGTGAAGACGAGGCTATCAGCAAGGATTCACAAGAATATTAAACATTCGAATGATTTCCGGGCAGATCAGTGAGAAGAAAATATTCGCCGTGAAGGTAGCGGTGGAAATATGTTCGCCGCAATATCTTCTCCCCTTGTACCGATCGGTTGAATATTTTAGGGAATTCGATATTCGGATTAGCAACTTTCATCACATCACTCGGGTCAGACAAGCATGTAACATTGAGGTCTAGCGAGAGTTCAAAACGTGGTTCCAGCGCTAGACTTGTGCTGTTTGAGTAGCCGACGAAACGGAGTGCACAATTTTGATGGTCAAATCGGAGTGCGAGCAGAGTTCGTTACCGGAAGATGGAACACATCAATCTCAACATTCAGATGGAGTCGTTCCGCGCAAGCATTCCTCAGCGTCCATGTGTTACCCGCGCTATGTCAGTGCGTGGTGCATGTCCAAGAGGAAGCGGTGCTTCGATCTGGTTTTCGGGGTTGCTGCGCTGATTTTGTTTTCGCCGATGATGTTGCTGATTGCTTTGTTGATAAAGATTACGTCAAAGGGCCCAGCGCTGTTCCGCCAAGAGCGGGTGGGGTTGCACCAGCAGACCTTCGTCATTTTAAAATTTCGGACGATGAGGGACCTCGGCGAGCAGACCGATCAGGGCCTTACAGTGACCAAGCACGGAGATCCACGGATGACCAGAGTTGGAGCCTTGTTGCGCCGCCTGAAGTTGGATGAATTGCCCCAGTTAGTCAATGTGGTGCGCGGCGAAATGAGCTTCGTCGGTCCTCGTCCCAAGATTCGTCAACATGAAAACCTGTGTATGCTCTGTCGTCCCGGAATCACCGGAGCGGCGACGATTGAGTTTTCCCATGAGGAAAAGCTGCTGACAGGTGTTCCAGTAGAGTTCATCGAGCACTATGTGACGACCGTGCTGAATCCTGAAAAATGCCGGCTAGATGCAAATTACATTGAGACTACGAGATTCAGAACTGATCTAAGGATCCTGGTCGATACCGTTTTCAAGCTTGGCAATCGACCCATCCATGCTTTCCCCCCTGAGTCTGGACGCTTTCTGCTGGCGAGATCTGCCTCAGAACCAACAACTGGCTTTGCAGCGAATCATGGAGAAGACGGAGGACTGTCAACGAAGGAGGTTCGGCAGTCCGCGTAAATTGATAAGCGGATCCATTCGAGAGACCTAGCACTTCCCTTCCCGATACCCGAAGCATATTTTTAGCTCATGCTTTGCTGGTCTGATGGTGAGGCTCGAGTCACGTTATGAAAGGGATTATGAGCGAGCTCAGATCGACGTTCATTTTCCGCGCAAAAAATAGGTGAGTTGCACGGTTCCAACAAAATCCCGCTGCTGCCCTTGTGCGATGAGCGGCGCTTTCCATAATTCCCCCTGCAGCGTCGTCCTGATCTCAAGCGCTCGTGCGGGTCTCAAAACAACCTCTGCCGAGAAATCATGCTGGGTGGTTCCGCCAGGGATAAAGTCGCTTGCGGCCTTCGCGTTGCGGTATTGGAGTTGGATTTGCTCGTCCGGCTTGAGGTGCCACGTCAGCCACGCCTGCCCGCCTGTGGCCTCTCGCCCAATCCAATCGCCCAAAATGTATCCCTTGTTGGTATATCCCTGGATCTGAACGCCCTCCCATAGAAGAAGCCGCCCGTTGTTGCTCTCCGGGTCATGTGGATTGGTGGTTGTCCCCTCCGCACGGAAGTCGAGTCGTGGCAGACCTGGTAGGCGAGCGATATAGATACCCGGCCGCAAACCGGAGCGCCCCAGGTTACTGATCGGGAACACATTGTCGTGGGCGAAGGAATCCATGTAGACAGTGACCAGATGATTGTCCCACGGGGTACGCCAGGTGAAGTCGAAGGTGCTGAATCGTGCTCCTGGATTTTGGCGCGAAAACTTGACGGCGGGAGGCGGTGCGGTAACGCTGAAGAAGCTGCGTAGGAAGGTTCCTACGGTGATGGGCACATCACACGGAATCGTGGTGCCATCGGGCTGGAGGCAGGGTTGCCCCTTGCCTCCCCATATGACGGATCGCATGAAGCCGAACTCAAGGTCCGGAGTCACCTTCATGCTGACCTTCTCCATGTGTATCCATGAATCGCTCGGAAACTGATGCCCCTTGAGGCTTCCGACCATGAAGTCGTAACGAAAGAGGCCAACGAATCGCGAGAGACCAGGAATGTAGAGTGGCTCTACCCTATTGATCCGAAAGCTGTAGAGATCCTCTGCATTGTTAGACCAACCCATGCTGGCACCAAGGCCGGGCCCAAGCCATTCGTCGCTTCTGCCAAACGAAACTTCATGGCCCCAAACGTGGACGGAAGCGTTAGCCTCCATCACCTGGGAGAGGTTTTGCTCCGGGATCGGACCCGAGGGAATCGTCGTTTGGGGAACATCAGGCGTTCCGTCGATTGCCGCCAACTGCGCCGCGACCGTCGATGAGTATCCGCTCGCTGTTGGAGCGTGTTGATACTCGCTGCGAACAAACAGGCTAAATCGCCCACTCTGGGCCTCGGCGCTGAAACCTGTCAAATTGTTGAAGCCGGGCTCATCCGGTCGTCCATAGTCATTCACGATGGTCTGTCCCAAGTGAAAGCTATCGTTGAGGATGGGACCCTGAATCCCGCGAAGACGGGTGTAGACGGCTGCTTCACGAATGGAGGGCGATGAATCGTCGGCCAACTCGGGAGCAAGTTCCGCGCGTAATCGAGCGTTGATCTCCACTGCCTCCCCGGGTGCATCCACAGACCCCAGCGATTCCTTCGAAAGCTCTAGCATGTGCGCGAGCGAAGCCCGTGTCCAGGGTCGCATGCCGATGTACGCGGTCGGAAGGTACCCCAAGTAGTACAAACGGAGCGCCGCTGGGTAGATCCAACTGTCCACCGGGATGTAAGCGGAACCGGCGGGGCTGCCTGATGCCGCTGCAACATCAGCGTGTGAAGGCGTCTGCTCCCCGCTCTGGGCCGACATCGGCGTTGCGAGCCATAACGTCAGCCCCAGAAAAACGGAGAGGGCCCGAACGTATGAGCCAAGGCACAAACTGTGAGGCAACTCCGCCCTACGCTGCGAGACCCCTGAAGCGCTGCTCCATATCGACCGGTCTTTGCAGCTCCGAAACAGGACTGCTTCTTTCGAACCGTAATGCTCTGGACATAAATGCTCTACGACTCTCACGGGAGAGTTTTCACTTGGCATGCGGCGACCCGGCGATTTTAAATTCAACGAATTCCAAAGATAGTATAAGTCTTGCTCTCGCCTGAGAGCCGGTCCCAAGTGCGTCGGCTATTCGCGAGGCAGCAATGCAAAATTACTCCACAAAGCAAGCTGGCGGGATCCCTGTCTGCCATTTTCCATCCGGGAACAGCACCAGAGCGTGATCGGATAGGCGATGAGCGCGTTTATCGATGGGAGCGGGCATGGGCTTGTGCCGCATGACGGCAGCCCATCACAGCCATGAAGCGCTATCACAACGCGGATGTTTGCTGGACGCCACCCAGTACAGCAGGCCGTGGGTGGAGTGCAATCAGCGAGGGCAGCTTGCTAGGATCGAACAGGATGATCACGAGATCTGATAGACTAAGGCTGTTGTTCCGCTTTAAGTTTCGCCTCAAGGATGACGCACCTGAGGCTCATATTGAATGAGCGGCTCTAATAATTCGGAAAGACAAGGATGAACAGGAGCCTCAGAGTAGTTCATTCCTTGAACTTCAGATAGTATGGGGTAACAGTAGTAGAATTATAGATCTGGGGACGTAGCTCAGTTGGTTAGAGCGCTGCCCTGTCACGGCAGAGGTCGCGGGTTCGAGCCCCGTCGTCCCCGCCATAGATTCTAAAAGACTTAGAGGCTATGGCGACCTACAGTGACAAGCAAATTAGGACACAATAAGGGCACAATGAGCGAATTGCTCTTCGATTACGCTTCTGTACCCGTTCGCGCCTGTTTTTGCTTTGTGCCCACGTTTGTGCCCACGCCGGGCACAATCATCTGAACGACCTTGCTCTGTGCGGCCCGCTTCTGCGAGTTCACGGCCTGCGTGTAAACGTCAAGCGTGATCCTGCTGTTGGCGTGCCGTAAAAGCTCCTGGACAGTCTTCACATCTTCCCCGTTTGCCTTCAGCAACGTGCCGAAGGAATGGCGGAAGGTGTGCCAACCGATGTTCTTGTTGATACCAGCCTTCTTTGCCGCTGGCTTGATGTAGCGTTTCAAGAGATTGTCCGGCCAGTAGGGCTGCTTGCCCTTCATGCGCGGACTGGCGAAGACCCAATCACTGTCCAGCGGATAGGCGCAGGTTTTTCTCCAGCGCAGAAGATCCTCGGCCATGTAGCCGTCCATTGGGACGGGCCTGGCTGACGCCTCTGTCTTGCAGACACCTAACACCTGATGCCAGATGGATTCGGTGACACGAATCTCCAAGTTCTCGAAATCGATGTCGTCCCAGCGAAGGGCCAGGAGTTCACCGACTCGTAAGCCGGTCGCCGCGTCGAGCAGAACCAAAGTGCGTTCTCTCACGGCGAGTTCGGCGAGGAGAGCCTGAAGTTCGTTCAATTCGAGCACATCGGGAATGCGCTGCCGCTTCGCGCTCTGCCGAACGAGCTTGATCGGATTCTTGTCCGACCACTCGTACCGCATCGCGTGACTGAAAAGTGCACTCATGATGTTCCGAATCTTCGCTTTTGTTCCTCGTGCCCGCTCGATGCTACCCAGCCATTCTTCAACGGCTACCGACTTGACCTGTTCCAAACGGTGGTTGCCCCACCGGGGAAGAATCCAGCCGTCTAAATAGCATTCGTAAGCAGCTCGTGTCGAGTGCGCCTTGCGTCCCTGTTCGTCTTCGGTCAGTTCCTTCAACCGATAGTGCTCGATCAGTTCCGCTACCGTACTGGGACAACTTACCGCTCGCGGGGTTTGTTGGTTGGCGTCGATGCGCAACGCTTGGGCTGCTTTCAGGGCTGATGTTTCTGAAGGAAGATTGATTACAGTGCCGATGACGGCTTTGCGCTGCACGCTCTTTCCGTTCGGTCCAATCTCTCTCCAGCGGAACATCCAAACATCTGGGCCATTCTGCCGCTTGCCACGCTGCACGCTTCCTTGCTGATACCGTGTGCGCCTTGCCATGAATACTCCTGGTCTCCGGCGCAACGGATGGCTCAGTTAAAGGCTAACGCTGCGCTGGGCAGAGGTCTAGGAAAAACTTCAACTCGCAAGTTGTTCCGAAATCCAGCGATCAATATCGCTCGCTCGGAACCGCCACATCGTTCCGAGTTGAAACCCTCGAACAATCCCTTGCCGCGCGTAGCGTTGGAGGGTCTTGGGATGTATTCGCATAATTGCAGCCGCCTGGTCGGTGTCCAGCAAAGGTTCAGGAACGAATGGCTCACTGGTCACTGGTTTGCGCTGCGGCTCGGACAATCCGTGTTCCGACAATCGCCGACTCGATCCGTCGAGTTGCATTGGAAATCCTCCTTGGCAAATCCCATAGGCGCCGTCCGAGCAGAAGTCCTCCCTCGAACACCATCCTGCTGAAAACGATTGACGGGTATAGCGCCGATTGTCCAATTACGTGGCACAGATTGGTTATTCCAAATCGTAATAACCGCGGGGTGCCCATCAAGCACATCTGCGACCGTCGATCATCTGAGAACATCTAAAACCAACAAAGAGGTCGCGAACGAGGCGATCAGCTTTGCGTAGTTTTCCTAACGACTGTCCTTCTTTGCCTTGGTACCCCGTCGTCAGGCCGGGTCATAGGCCTTTTCTGAACCCAGGTCGATCTTCACACGGGGGAAGGCATGGCACGACACGAGTTGAAGTACATGGAAGCCGCCATTGCGGTGGCAGAGGAGTTGAACTTTTCTCGCGCAGCGAAGCGTCTGCGCCTCAGTCAGCCGGCGGTCACTAAATACATTGCTGAATTGGAACGGTTTCTCGGGGTCACTTTGTTTGTGCGAGACCATCACGTCGTCTCCCTGACGGAGGCAGGCAGGGCTTATGTAGGAGCAGCCCGTATTGGTGTGCTTCACGCCGAAAGAGCGGTGCAGGCTGCACGAGCTGCGGACAGAGACGCAGAATTGACGTTGAATATCGGGCGCTCGCCTTACACAGATCCGTTTTTTACGTCTACACTTCTTGCCACGCGGCTGCCACTATATCCACGATTGCGTTTGAACTTGTCGAGTGGATTTTCTTGCGACTTAGCTCACGACGTACTTAGTGGGGAACTCGATCTTGCACTCGTCATTGAACCGCCTCTTTCCGATCTCCTCACCAGCGTGAAAATTGACGAATCGCCTTTCTACCTGGTCATGTCAAAGGAAGATGAATTGGCAGATCATCCTTCCCTTAGATTTCATCAGCTTGCGAACAAGCGCTGGATACTGTTTCAACGCCAGAGCCATCCCCCGCTGTACGACTTGATTCAGAGGCTCACGGAAGAACTGAAGGCTCTGCCTTCTGCAATTCAGCACTTTATGGTTCCAGAGGAAGCTATCCCTCTCATGAGTGACCCCGGCGGCGTGGTGATTGTTGGGAAGTCCGCCGCGTTACGAATTGCGCGCGATGACTTGACAATGAGACCGCTTGATGAAACCAGGCTAAAAATGAATACGCTCCTCATATCCCGAGCAGATAACCGCTCAAGGGTAGTGAGTGAGCTTGTCCGAAACTTCATGAGACGAATGAATCACCTCAATATCGACGATCAGATGTCGCTTCCCATTCCTGATTGAGAAGCGCCCGGAGCCATTAGCTACTTTTCATCTGCAGAATCTTCACATTGATTGGCCCCGACATCTCACACTTCGGGCATGTGATGACACCCGTCGTGATTGCCCTTGGATCAATGTCATCGGCCCGGATTACGTGCCCACACTTGCGACATTGATGAGTGTGTTCCCATCGAATTTTCATAACTTTTCCTGCGAGATCATCTGTCGCGGACCTGAGTAGGCTCGGCAAGTTCCTTTTCGTATAATACATAATACGGTGTAATAGTGGTATGCTAAAGGCGAGGTCATATGAGCAAGAAGATTTTGCAGCGATGTTCCCCTAAGCCGGCCTTGGCCACTCGGCCCCTACTTTCTAGCAGGCAAGCGCAAGCTCTTGAATCCATGTTCAAACTGTTGGCGAACGGTACCCGTCTGCGGATGCTGCATGCGCTGGCACGCGCGGGTGAGCTTTGCGTGAGTGAGTTGGCAGACGAGTTGGGTATGAAGCCCCAAGCTGTCTCCAACCAACTCCAGCGGCTGGCTGCCCGGGGGATCGTTGAAGCGCAGCGCGAGGGCTTGCAAATTCGCTATTCAATCCTCGACCCCTGCGTTCTCACTCTGCTACATCAGGGATGTTGCCTGGCGGAAGATGCTCAAGTCAGGGCCTTTGATCAAGTCGAGAGCGCCGCATCATGACCAATCATGAACGTGAGCCGTTTTCGTGCGGAAGCGCCGCGCCATCGCTCAGCGCTCACAATTTCAGGAGGATGGTCCCGATGGGGCGCTCCTGCAAATTACAAGCTACACCGCGGTCTTGGGCTGGCAAATCCCCGGTGTTAATCGCGGGGAAGAAGTCGGGTATCCGCACGCGCGCCTTTTGAACTGCGCAATATCAGGAGCAAGTATGAAGTCCCTTGCAGCATTGGCGTTGCTCGGCCCCGTATTGCTTGCGGGATGCGCACGATACAACTATCGAGCGGTGCCTATTGCGCCGGCGGCCCAGGCCGCGGCGCTTTATCACCGCAGCCTGGACGATCCCAATTTGCGCTCATGGATGAAGCAGACTTCCGGCTTCGAGCCGCCATCGTGGCCGCTCGAAACTTGGGATCTGAACTCGCTGACGCTTGCTGCATACTACTTTAGCCCGGATCTCGATATCGCCCGCGCGAATGCGACAGCGGCCGACGCCGCGATTACGACAGCAGGGATGAAGCCGAATCCAACAGTAGGAATTGGTCCAGGGTATGAGTCTCCGCCTGATAGCCAATTCATCATGGGGTTCAATTTCGATCTGCCGATTGAGACCGCGGGCAAGCGAGGCTACCGGATCGCGGGCGCCACCCATCTCAGCGAAGCGAGCCGCCTGCAACTGGGCCAGACTGCGTGGACAGTGCGCAGCCGGGTCCGCGCGGCGTTAGCGGATTATCTATTCGCAGTGAACGCAGTTGCAGTGGTGCAGCAGCAAGTGACTCTCGAAACCAGATACCCAGACCTCATTGAACGGCAGGTTCAGGTCGGAGAGATCGCGCAACCGGAAGCGACCACAGCGCAAATCGCTCTTACCCAGCTCCGGCAGGCGCTGGTGACCGCCGAGGGCCAGGTCAATACGACCCATGCGGCACTGGCGGCGGCCATTGGAATCCCGGATTCCGCGCTGGCGGGGAAAGATCTGCTATGGCCGGGGATCGATGAACCGCCGGTTCCCGCCTCGCTTCCGCCTCAGAGCATTCGGGAAACCGCGGTCGCGAACCGGCTCGATGTACAGCGCGCCCTCGAACAATACGAGGCGGCGCAGTCAAATCTGCAGCTCCAAGTGGCGAAGCAGTACCCGGATATCCATCTCGGACCGGGATACAACTACGAAGAAGGCGCTCATTTCATCTCGTTGAACCTCTCCGCTGTGCTGCCGCTACGCAACCGCAACGAAGGGCCGATTGCCGAAGCCGAGGCCCAGAGAAAAGCGGCCGGCGCGCAACTGCTCGCCACACAGAGCGCGGTCATCGCCGATAGCGACAAGGCACTGGCGCAATATGCGGCTGCGTACGCGAGCCTCGAAGAGGCCCGCCGCTCCGTATCGCAGCTTCAGGAACAACAGAGAGTTGCAGAGCAATTGCTGCACGCAGGGGAGACGGGCCAACTCAGCGCTATTGGTGCCGAGTTGCAGACCGTCATTGCGGAGCGCGCGCTTTTGGATGCGCGGCTTCAAGCGCAACTATCGCTTGGATTGCTGGAAGACGCATTGGAGCGTCCAATCGCTCCCGGAACGGCGCCCGCGCTGGCGAAGAAAGCGCCAAGGTAGGAGGAATCCTTCGATGAAACCATTTCTGCGCATGCTTATTGCCTCTATGATTATTGTCGGCTTCGCCGGGGGCCTGGTCTGGGGATTCCACGTCGGACGCAAAGAACAAGCGGCCGAAACCGAACACGAAGCACCAGTACAGGGCCCGCCGCGCGTAACGACCGAAAACGGCGAGACACAGATCGCCCTCGATGCCAGAGCGCAAAAGACTAACGGCATCGTTACGGCGGTGCTCGTACAGAGCCGTCAGCGCATTATGGCACAAGCCAATGCGGTTGTCTTGCAGCTTCAACCGCTCCTCGATCTGAAGACGAGCTTCAACTCTGCACAGACGGACATTGCCAAAACGCACGCTACGGCGCAGGCGTCGCGGGCCGAATACGAGCGTCTACGGAAGCTGAACCAGAACGGCAAGAACGCTTCGGATAAGGCGGTCGAAGCCGCGCACGCAACCGCCGAAAGCGATGCCGCGGCAACGCGCAGCGCGGAGCAGACCTTAGCCATTCTTCGAGACTCCGCCAAGCTACATTGGGGGACGGTTGTCTCCGGCTGGCTGGAGCAAGGCTCGCCTCAGCTCGATGCGCTGCTGGCCCAGCACGAATTTCTGTTGCAAGTGACCAGCCCAAGCATGACCAGCGCCGCAGCGCCGCAACAGTCGCTGGTGCAATATTCGGACAGCACATTCGGCACGGCGCATCTGATCTCGATGTTGCCTCAGCTTGACCCGCGCCTACAGGCGCCAAGCTTTCTCTACCTCATCTCCGCGCATGCGGGCATTGTTCCGGGCATCAACCTTCTGGCCTCTCTTCCCTCCGGACCTGCGCGGAATGGCGTCGTCGTTCCGAACGACGCGGTGGTTTGGTGGCAAGGCCAGGCGTGGTGTTACGTCGAGGAATCCCCTGGCAAGTTTGAGCGCAGGGCAGTCCCGACCTCGAGCCCCGTCGCTAACGGATGGTTCGTAAGCGAAAACCTTGACTCCAAGACCGAAGGGCTTGACTCCAAGACTCGGGTCGTCACTCAGGGCGCGCAGGCGCTGCTCTCTGAAGAGTTCCGCTCTCAAGGCGAAACGGATACGGATGAGGACTGATTCCATGCTGACTGCCATCGTTCGTTTCGCGCTGCGGTTTCGAGGGATCGTCCTCGCTCTCGCTCTGGCTTTGCTGGGATACGGGCTGTATACGCTCACTCAGGCAAAATTCGCCGTCTTTCCTGAGTTCGCGCCTCCCATGGTTTCGATTCAGACTGAAGCTCCAGGGCTGTCTCCCGAAGAGGTGGAGTTGCTGGTTACGCAGCCGATTGAAAATGCCGTCAATGGGGTCACCGGCATCGAGTCGATGCGTTCCCGTTCCATCCAGGGATTGTCGGTCATTACGGTGGTCTTCCGGACCGGCAACAACGTGTATCTCGAACGCCAGCTTGTCGCAGAACGGCTCGCCACTCTTTCCGGGCAGTTGCCTTCGAATGTTGGCACACCCGTTATGACGCCGCTTCAGTCATCCACCGGCGATGTCCTCGTGCTGGGACTGACCTCCGGCAGACAATCGTTGATGCGACTGCGCACGGTTGCGGACTGGACCCTTAGGCCCCGCCTGCTAGCCGTGCCGGGCGTGGCCAGCGTCACCGTCTTCGGCGGCGACGTGCGGCAAATCCAGGTGCAGTTCCATCAGGAAAAGCTCGTCCAGTTCAATCTGTCGTTGAACGACGTCGTAGCCGCGGCGCAAAAGGCTACGGGCATCCAGGGCGCCGGGTTCGTTGAGAACAACAATCAGCGGCTCATTCTCGAAAGCGAGGGGCAGTCCGTTACTCCGGAACAAATCGCTTCCACTGTCCTCGTGCGGCAAAACGGAACCAACGTTACTCTGGGGCAGGTTGCCGATGTACGCGAGGGCGCCGCGCCGCCCTTCGGAGCGGCTTCGATTGAAGGCGAGACTGGCGTGATTCTTGTTGTCTCCGCGCAGTATGGCGCAAACCTCCTGGATGTTACCGGCCGCGTGGAGGAGGCGCTCGACGACATGTCGCCTACCCTCCGGCAGCAGGGGATCGATCTCCACCCCGACCTCTTCCGGCCTGCGAACTTCGTCAACACCTCTCTTCATAACATCCGGATATCTCTTCTCCTCGGTGCCGCGCTTGTCATTGCCGTTCTCTTCCTGTTTCTCTTTGATATACGTACCGCGGCCATCTCCTGCACCGCCATTCCTCTTTCCCTTCTTGCCGCCGTCGTCGTGATGGACAAGATGGGAGCCTCGATCAACATCATGACCTTAGGCGGCCTTGCCATCGCCATCGGCGAAGTGGTCGATGATGCCGTGATTGACGTCGAAAACATTCTTCGGCGCTTGCGCGAGAACGCTGCCAGTGAAAATCCCAGGCCTGTGTTTCGCGTCGTACTCGATGCCTCTGTCGAAGTCCGCAGTGCTGTGGTCTATGCCACGTTCGCGGTAGCGCTGATCTTCATCCCGGTGCTCACGCTCTCCGGCGTGGCAGGAAGGATCTTCGCACCTCTGGGAATCGCCTACATCTTCTCCATCCTGGCGTCACTGGTGGTCGCGCTTACGGTGACACCCGCACTTTCGATGCTGATCCTGGGAAACCGTCCGCCCCGCCGCGAGGAACCGCCGGTTATCCATTGGATCAAGCGGTATTATGTCTCCCTTCTCGAACACATCGAACGAGTCCCCGGCCTGGTTATGGGATCGGTACTTGTCATCACGCTTGGTGGCATCGCAGCCTTGCCCTTCTTCAGCAGCAGTTTCCTTCCCGAACTGCGCGAGGGTCACTACATCCTGCATATGCAGTTGGCGCCGGGTACCTCTCTTGACGAATCCCTGCGCGCAGGCCGTGGAGTGGCGGCGGCGCTGCTGAAGTTGCCCTTTGTGCGCTCGGTTTCGCAGCGGGTGGGAAGGGCGGAATTGTCCGAAGATACCTGGGGTCCTTACTACAGCGAGCTTGACATCGACCTCCAGCCGATGAGCGGCGAAGGGCAAGAGGCGGCGGAGAGAGAAATTCGCGGCGTTCTTTCGCAGTTTCCAGGAATTTCATCGTCTCTGATGACGTTTCTGAGCGAGCGGATGGAGGAAACGCTCTCCGGCTACACGGCTGCGGTCGTGGTCAACATCTATGGTTCCGATCTCGATCAGCTTGATCGCGAGGCCCAGCAGGTAGCGCATGTGCTCGGCGCTGTTCCGGGTGCGGAGGAAGTGCAATTACAGTCTCCCCCCGGAACGCCGGAGATCGCCGTCGCTCTGCTCCGGCCGGAGATCCTGCACTGGGGCTTCGACCCGGTCAGCGTGCTCAACTATATTCACACGACCTATCAGGGCCAACAGGTCGGGGACATTTACGAAGGGAACCGCGTTTTCCCTGTCACAGTGATTCTGCCGCCAGATGAGCGGACCCGCATCGATTCGGTGTCTGCTTTGCCCGTCAGAAATCCGGAGGGCATCTACGTCACTCTCGGGCAGCTCGCGAATATCTATGAGACCTCCGGGCGATACGTCATCCTGCACGACGGTGCGCGCCGCGTTCAGACCATCACGCTGAATGTCGCCGGCGGCAATGTCAGTACATTCGTGAGCAACGCTCAGAAACAAATTGCGGCGAAAGTCAAGTTTGCTCCGGGCAATTATGTCGAGTTCAGCGGTACAGCCGAGGCGCAGGCTCAGTCCCGCCGTGATCTCCTTGTACATTCCATCCTTGCCGCTCTGGGCATTGTGCTGCTGTTGTCCGTGGTTCTGATGAACTGGCGCAATTTGGCCCTTGTCCTCGTCAATCTTCCCTTTGCTCTGGTCGGCGGTGTGCTCGCAGTATTTGCCACCGGAGGGACGCTCTCCCTGGGAGCCATGGTGGGCTTTGTAACTCTATTTGGAATCACGATTCGCAATTCGATCATGCTGATCTCGCATTACGAACATCTGGTCTCGGCGGAGGGCCTCCGCTGGGACTTAGCAACTGCGGTTCGTGGCGCGTCTGAACGCCTCGCGCCGATCCTCATGACGGCGTTGGTGACAGCCCTGGGCCTTTTGCCTCTGGCTATTCGAAGCAATGCGCCGGGGCAGGAGATCGAAGGACCGCTGGCCATCGTCATTCTCGGAGGGCTGATCACTTCGACCGCGCTCAACCTGCTCGTGCTGCCCACGCTGGCCTTGCGCTTCGGGCGATTCGAAAAACCCTCGGAAGAAGGAGTCTGATGCATAGAGAGACCTCAAAGATCACACTTCATCCGGCACGGGCCATAAATGGTGAGCGAGAAGGAGTCTGAGATGGCAACTGCTGAACAAGTCACATCTGCCTTTCACATCATCACTACCCAAATTGATGAGGCCATCGCCGCGGCCAAGTGCCACAAGTGCGGATGCCTGCAACAGACGGTGGAAGCGCTGGCCGGCACAGAGGCGGGCAAAGGGGAGTTGGCTTCGGTTCTTGCGAAAGCGAAAACCATCTTCGAGCCGAAGAAGTACGACTGTTTAGGCTGCCCCGTCTGTTATCCGGCCCTTGCTGCCAATGCTTTTGTCGAGGCATTTCCCGAAGCGGGCGCGGGTCTCGATCTTTGCCCGACAGAGGAACCGGAAGAGCGGCAGGGCTGGCCGCCGTTGCCTGGGGATTATTCCGTGGTCCGCTATGGGGCTCCGGTTGCTGTCTGCGCGCTCAATAGCGAACTGCTGGTAAAAACTCTTGCCGATCGCAAGCCCGAAGGTCTGGCTGTTGTCGGGACCATGCATACGGAAAATCTCGGTATCGAGCGTGTGATTAAAAACACACTCGCAAACCCGCATATTCGCTGTTTACTGCTCTGTGGTGAGGATACGCAGCAGGCTGTAGGTCATCTGCCCGGACAGTGCTTTGAAAGCCTGTTCCACAACGGACTGGACGAACGGAGCAGAATCATCGGGGCACGCGGTCGTCGCCCGGTGCTCAAGAATGTCAGACGGGAAGAGGTGGATGCCTTCCTCGAGCAGGTGGAACTCATCTCGATGGTGGGCGAGGAAGATGCAGACATCATCACCGGGCAGATTCAATCTTGTGCCGACCGCAACCCCGACGTGTATCCGTACCCCTTTAAGGAGTTCCAAATTGAGCGCATACAGGCACCCGAACCCAAGCGTCTGACCCTCGACAAAGCTGGGTATTTTGTGGTCTATCCCGAAATGCGGAGCAAGCGGCTTGTGGTGGAACACTACACAAACCAAGGCGTGCTCAACTGTGTGCTCGAAGGGACTTCGACCGGGGCGCTTTACAGCGACGCGATCGAGCGCCAACTGGTTACGCGGCTCGACCATGCAGCGTATTTAGGGCGAGAGTTGGCCCGCGCTGAACAAGCCATCCTGACCGGTGCGCATTTCGTGCAGGATGCCGCTCCGGGAGAACTTCTTCCTGCGTCCACGGCTTCCTGCGTCTCTGGGAGTTCGTGCGGCTGTTTCTCCACACCGAAAGCCGATTCGAGTTCCTGCTCTTTACCCGATGCGGAGAAAGCGGTCTGCCAATGAAGACCAAGGTATACGGTCTAATCGCCGTCGTGTTGATTGCGGTAGGCATCGTTGCATACAAGACAAACCGAACCCGGCAAACGCAGAGCGCAACCGCTCATCCCCAAGTGTCGCTTGTTGCCGATTTTCACGAAGCTGATGCAGACGGCGACGCGTGCGCCGAAATCATTCAAGCTGTTCGCGCGGCGCAAGCCAGGGGGATTCCGGTGCAGGAACTCAGCCCGGACAGTAAATCGGGTTTGCTCACGCGCTATCACGTCCTGACCATCCCTACTGTGCTGATCCTAAACCGGGATGGACAAGTTGTTTCGCGCTTTGAAGGTGAAAGCCCGGAGACTGTGGCGGATGTCCGTAACCAGATGCAGAAGTTGAAGTAGGTCAGCATGGGTATTTCTGAAACACTGAGTCAGGCACTCTCTGGCGGAAACGTCGCGGCGCTGCCGCTTGCGCTCATGGGTGGCGTGATCGCGGGGGTGAATCCTTGCTGTCTTGCGCTTTACCCGGCGGCCGCAGGCGCCTGCTGCTGTACCTCGCAGGAACAGACTCTAAAGCGTCCGCTGGGAAATGCCGTCGCTTTCGTGCTTGGAATCGCTGTTTCCGTCGCACTGCTCGGCTCGCTCGCCGCCTATATTGGCCGGATGGCAGTGGCGGCCACGCCGTTCCGCTATGCCATCGCCCTGCTGCCGGTTTTTATGGGAGTCTATCGCCTGGGCTGGATTCGGCTGCCGAAGATGACGCCCAAAGCCTTCCGGCCAGGCTTAAGCGGAGCATTTGGAACCGGCTTACTGCTCTCGCTCATCATCGGCCCGTGCGGTACGCCCGTCCTCGCTTCCGTTCTCTCATTTGCAGCTTACAAACAGAGCTTTCTGTATGGAGGGCTACTGCTGTTTCTGTATGGTATCGGTAATGGTCTCCCGCTCGTTTTGGTGGGAACAACCGCCGGAGGGCTTCTGAAACGGCTGGATTGCAGTAGGTTCGGGAACTGGATCGATCCCATCGTCGGCGGTTCGCTCATACTGCTTGGGTTTTACCTGCTTTGGAGAATCTGATACGTGTTTGGTTCTCACCCGAAGCAAGCCGCTAGTTCAGGTCAAGACCGAAGACGAGCCCTAAACAATTCTTGTTAGAGCGCAAATAGATAATTCCGAAGAATCTGCTTGACCCTGTAGATAACTACGGGGTTTAGAGTTTCAATATGAAGAGTTTGACGATTGGCCAACTGGCGCATGAAGTGGGCATAAATCCCGAAAGCATACGGTTTTATGAGGCACAAAACCTGGTGCCAGAGCCGCCCCGCTCCCTAGCGGGCTATCGCATGTATCCGCTGAGCGCAGTGCTTCGCATCCGGTTCATCAAGAGGGCGCAGGAACTCGGCTTCTCCCTGAAGGAAATCAAAGAGCTGCTCTCGCTGGCCGAGGATCGAACGACCGATTGTGCAGATGTGCGCGAGTTGGCTCAAGCGAAGGTGGCGGAGATCAGCCAGAAGATACAGACGCTCGAAGCAATGAAGCGAGCTTTGACCGTACTGGCGGAGACCTGCCCCGGCACTGGTCCTGCCGTTAACTGCTCAATTCTGGAGAGTATTAGCTCCGATGAGGCGCGCCATGAGAACTGATCGTTGGGCAACAATTCCGGGCGTTGGCGTGGCTCTACTCCCCAAGCTGGTTTGTCCACTATGTTGGCCTGCTTATGCCGCAATCGCGAGCACGCTTGGACTTGGGTTTCTGATTCGCGCTCAGTACCTGTTTGCGATCACTGCAGCATTTCTTCTCCTCGCTCTTGCAGCCCTGAGGTATCGTGCGCGACTACGACACGGATACTGGCCTGCGCTGCTCGGCTTAGCGAGTTCTATCGTCATCCTGGTCGGCAAATTCGCAATCGATTCGCACATGGCTCTCTACTGCGGAGTAGGGATGCTCATGGGCGCATCGGTGTGGAATGCATGGCCTCAGAGCAACCGATCGTGCTGTCCGCAAGGACGGTGAACACAAAAGTTGATGGAGGAAACCATGAATCAAAAGCGCAAAGTTGAAATCTTTACTGCGGGTTGCGGCTGCTGCGATGAAGCAGTCGCTCTCGTGAAGAGCATCGCGTGCCAGTCATGCGAGATCACAGTGCACGACATGAAGCAAGAAAGCATTGCAAAGCGGGCGGAGGAACTAGGCGTTAAGCAGGTCCCAAGTGTCGTTATCGATGGGACACTCGCTGAATGCTGCGTCGGTAGAATCAATGAACAAGCATTGCGCAGTGCTGGGATAGGCAGTCCTCTGTAACAGTGTGCATCGACAAGCGCCCAATGACAGTTGGGCGCTTGGTTTTTACTTAGTCCATTGTGGGGCGAATCGAACAGCTTGACTCCATTGTCCGGTTAACTCACCGCTCGCGATTAAGCTTCAAGTCCGGATCGAATGGTCGTGCATGTCGCTTACCAATTCTCCTTCAACTCTCGAAAACCAAAAGCGCGACCAACTTCTCCGCGTATTAGCCGGGATCACCTTCCTGATCTTCTTCCAGGGATACATGGTCGCACCTATGATTCCGCGGCTCTCTGCAGCGTTTGGCGTCTCGGCGCAAAGGATTGGGCTGCTGGTTCCGGCGTACCTGATCCCTTACGGAGTTTCGACTCTGTTCTTCGGTCTGTTGTCGGACTGGATTGGCCGCAGACGTATCATGCTTGCCTCGCTGGTCGCTTTCGCTGGCTTGACTGGTCTCACCGCCACAGCCGTCACCGCCGACCAGATGATTCTCTGGCGCTTTCTTACTGGACTGGGCGCGAGTGGGGTGGTGCCGCTAGCACTGGCGCTCATCGGCAACCTCTTTCCGTATGAGCAGCGGGGTCGCCCGTTGGGCTGGCTGTTTGGAGCGATGGCAGGTGGGATGGCATTCGGGTCCACCTTTGGAGTATTACTCGAACCGACAATTGGCTGGCGTGGAGTGTTTCTCGCGGTGAGTGCAGTCGGCTTTGCCGGACTCATGCTGCTGAGACCATATCTCGGATCGCTCGGGGAACGCCCGCTAGCAAAGACGATCTCGTTGGGGTCAGTCCTTACAGGGTACAAACGCTTGCTGACCTTTACCAGAGCTCAGCGCACGTATTTCTACGTGTTTCTGAACGCGGTATTCCACTCAGGAGTCTTCACCTGGTTGGGAGTGTATTTTTCGCGGCGATATGATTTGGGCGAAGTAGGAGTCGGTTTAGCTCTTCTGGGCTATGGGGTGCCAGGATTTGTGCTTGGCCCATCTATCGGGCGTGTTGCCGACCGCTGGGGCCGCCGATGGCTCGTGCCAGCAGGTATTGCTCTAGCGGCACTTTCGGCTGTTCTTCTCGCTCCCGACTTGCCGCTGATCTCTGCCGTCATTGCAGTCACGATCCTTTCACTCGGCTATGACATGACCCAACCGCTACTTGCAGGTATCGTCACCACGCTCGATCCGAAGCGGGCGGGACAGGCCATGGGGCTCAACGTTTTCATGTTATTCACCGGGTTCGGGCTGGGAAGTCTTCTATTCGGGTGGGCTCTCCAGCTTGGGTTCACAAAAGCACTAATGATTTTCGGAGGAGTACAAGCGGCTGCGGGTCTCGCAGCCATCGCAATGTTTTGTTCCGAGCAGCGCGTGTAATGTTGTACACCCTTGTCTCCGCCTTCCGACCCTTCGTCGAGTTCCAGCCCGTCGGGTGGGAGGGCATAGGCGCTCCTGCCATGCAGGAGCAACGCCTGGGGCGGGAAGGACGGGCGTATAAAAAAGGGAGCCTGCCGGCGGCAGGCTCCTGAGAGATAAAGCGTCTGGGCTACGCGGCCTTGGTTTTCTTTGTTGGCTTGGCCTTTGCTGCGGCCTTCTTCGCTGCCTGTGCTTTTTCCTTCGCGGCGAACTCCTGCTTCACTTTGAGCGTAATCGCATCGGTGTCCACCTTGTAGGTGCTGGCAGCATCGCGGAGTACGGTCGCTGCGTTCGCCCGCGAAGCGGCAAGCAGGATGGCCGTCTCGACTAGCATTCGCGAGAGAGTACCTTCATCGGCACGGCGGAGATACGCACCCAGAGTCTTGCCAATTCCGCCGTCATCCCGCTTCTGCCGGATGCCGTGCTGCCGCGCCAGCATCTCGATGCGGCTCTCATCCATCACGAGCAGCAGCCGTTCGATGACGAAGAGCAGGTCACGCTTGAGCAAACGCACCGGGACTGCGGAACCAATGGCGGCGAGGACGCGAAGGCCGGTCGTGTTGGCGATTGCCCGCTCTTTGTGTTGCTTCTCCTGTTCGGCCTTCCACTTCTCACCGTTGCGGCTGGTTTGCTGCTTCGGATGATGAACCGGGCAGGATGGATTGGCGCATACCTTATGGATGGTGCCAATGTCGCTGCCTTCGGTGATGATGGCCTCGGTGGTGAACTTGCACACCTTGTACTCAGGCCGTTTCGCATCGTCTTTGGACTTCGGCCTGTCGCCCCGAATGGCCGTGTACTTGTTACGCGGAAGGACGGGGCTACCTTCCTTCTGGCCGCCGTAGGCCGTGCTGATCTGCACCAATTCCGGCTTTTCGGCAATGGTCTTTGCGACGTGTGCCTGTACCTTCGCCTGATAGCAGGTTGGGTCGGTGCAGCGGTCGCCCTGTCTGCCGAGGTCATCGCCAAACAGCAGCTTGTTGTGTCCCGTCCGCTTCGGGCAGTCGGCACAACTGCCCGCCGTCGGGACAAGCTGCGCATCCCGCTTGTTGAACGGGGCGTCCTTCAAGACGAGAAGGATGTTCGAGTCAATCCAGAATTGCAGGTTGCGGACGGGCATCAGGATACGGGCAGGCTTTTGACCGCCGTTGTATACCTCTTTGAAACAGGCCGAGAGAGCCTGTTCCTGCTGGTCTGCTGGCAGTTTCGCCAGTAGCAGGGCGTGTCCGACGCCGATTCCATCGGCATAGAACGCTTCGATGGCAACCGGAACAAGGTCGGTCAGCTTCAATCTGGAAGCCACGAACACCGGACTCTTGCCCACCTTCGCGGCGATCTGCTCGATGCTGTACTTCGGTTCGTCAAGATTGAGCAGGGCGCGGAAGCCCTGCGCCTCTTCCATTGGGTGAATCTCGGAGCGAATCAGGTTCTCGACAAGTTGGGCTTCGAGGGCTTCGGCATCGCTCATCTGCTTGATGCGGACGGGCACGGTATCCTGTTCGGCCAGTTGCGCGGCGTGGTAACGCCGCTCTCCGAACACGATCTCGAAGCCGCTTTCGGTCAGAGGCCGCACAAGCAAAGGGGAGAGAATGCCCTGGGCGCGGATGCTTTCGGCCAGTTCTTTCAGGGCGGCTTCATCGAACGTGCGTCGCGGGTTGGTCTTCGATACGTTCAACAGCGAAAGTGAAACATTGCGGTACTCGGTGGCATTGAGGACTTGGGTTTCCATGATGGTGTGCTCCTTTCGAGCGGTTGGAAGTGAAGGACACGGAGCGGACACGATGGTGGTATCCGCTCCAAGAGAGCGGACTAGCCACGAATGCACTTGTCCGTGAAGGCTTCCACGAAGCCCTGCGCGTTCAGGTTCTTGTCCCACAGCGCGGCGAATCGTTCATGTTCCCGGTGGAGCATGGTGTGAAACGCATATTGTCCGTCGTGGATAAAGCGGGACCACTGCTCAATCCCGGCGTAATCATTGCGGTAGTAGAAAGGCGACAGGTGCGGGCCTCCCGCCAATCCAAGCTCGAAGCACATCTCCGGGTCGCGCATGAGGTCGCCGTTCTGTTCGCCATAGTGAGCGACAGAGAGAGCGGGCAACCCCATCGGGCCGGACTCGTCCAGTGCCTCGATGACAAGTTCCATATAGGGCGGGCTGTCGATTTTGAGGTATAGGCCGGGATGCCATCCACCGGCCCGCTTGATGAGTTCGAGAACGGTCTGCATCACGCCACCTCCGCAAGTGCATTGGTGGCGTCCATCGCAAACGGTGACTCCAACGCGGCGAGAATGACAGCGGTGGTCTGCTGAATCACTTCCAGACTTTCGGCCAGAAGCGAAGCGTTGCCGTGATAAAGCTGGATATAGTCAGCCGATGCGGTGCCGGTTTCGAGTCCTACGGCCTTGCCGATAACGAACGCGATGGCTTCGGCCTCGGTCTCCCTGACCGTCTTGGTGGTGGCCGTGCGCCGCTCGGCTTTGTGCAACATCTCGTGCGCCAGTTCATGCACAAGCGTCGAAAACTCTTCGGCCTTTGACTGTCCCGGCAGGATGGCGATGCGTCCTCCGTAGCTCATACCAAGCGCGGGCGCGATGCGCTCGGTAAAGACAAGCTCGATGCCTTGCCGCTCGATAAAGGCAATGAAGCGGTCGCGGTTCTCGCCCACGTCGCCGGAAATCTCCCGCATGGCCGGAAGCTCTGCGCCTTCGGTCTGCGAAACATCGAAGACATAGGCCGAACGGAAGCCAACCAAAACGGCTTCGTTCTGTTTGGTGATGTCCTTCTCCGCCTCTTCCTGCTTCTTGCGCCGAACGCCGATGATGGGAGCAAGGATGCGGATACCCTTCTCACCCTTCTTGACGCTGCGGCCAAGCTCTTTCCACTTCCAGAAACCGGCAACGCGGGTTGCGTCCGGCTTTTGCCGTGCGATTTCGAGAATGTTGCCAAGGCTGTAGTTGTGAAAACGGCTCATCGCGTTGAGGTAGGCGGTGAGTGCATCGCTGTGTCCTGCCTCTAGCTGCTCGATGAGGCTCTGCACGTTGGCGGCGATTACTTCTTTCGCCGTCTTAGGCTGCTGCTTGTCGGTGTTGCTGGTGGTGGTGGCTATGCTGCTCATGGTGTTCTCTCCTTTGGCTTTTGCTTTTTCATGCCGTGCGGCATGTACCTACATGCCGCAATGAGAGGAACCGAATGAGGAGGGGCGGCAAGGCGCAAGGGAGGGGGTTCACCCACCCGGAGCAGAGCGGAGGGCGAGCGCAGCGAAGGTCTGCACAAGCGTAGCGCGGAAGACTGGGGACACCCTTGCGCCGCGCCAGGGCGAAGCCCTCAGCGTTTTGTCTTTCTTGATTTGTGCGCGTCAGCGCACATGATCTTTCAGGGTCGCGTTGCGGCAGGAACAGGCCGCTGAGGTGGGAAGCGGAGAACGCGCAAGCGGTCGCAGCGAGGGAGGAGACTCCTCCCTGACACAAGCAACTCTTTGCATCTTGGAGCGAGATTTAGCGACGAATGGCTGGAGTGGAGTAGTCCTTGAGCAACCGAGGCCGCCCACCCTCATCGCGCGTCATCTTTGCTTCAAGCGATGTGGAGGTCTTGAGACAGGAAGAGAACACGGTGCCATCGGTGAACTCAATACAGATTTCCGGACCGTCGCTGCTGTCCTCATAGATGGTGAAATTGCTTATGACCTTTCCGACGAACTCTTTACATTCGACCATTCAGAATCCTTTCTCATGCACGCAGCAATCGAACTGGGGTTCTTGGCAAACGGGATTCCCCCAGCTTGCTGAACCGGACGCACCCGTGAGCGTGGAGTAAAGGCCCGAGAGACCCTATCTTTGATCGGAACCCAGAATTGATAGTGGAGGATGCCAAGAAGGACTTGTGACAGCCCGCAGCCATCCTGCGAGTTACGGCATGAAACCCGTTCGGCGCTCAAGATGGAAGAGACCACACGCCTATCTCCTCGGCCGGATTCAGGGAAGAAACATTTGCGGTGCGCCCCCGCAAATAGCCCTAGCAAACCCGTGATCGGGGAGTTGGAAAACCGTCAAACCGCGCGGTTCCTGCGACCTTTAGCTTTAGGGGCCTGGACATACGTCGCAGGCTCCCCGACCGCAAAGGCGTAAGGAGTCTTCGTGCGCCATAAAGCACACGTCGGTTTGAAGGGGTTTCCACACCCCAGGACAGTGCGTACCCGTCCCGCATCCATGATTTCGGAACGGGGAGCAAAAAGCAACTGAGATAGGGCGGGTAATGGGACAGCAGGGTTATTGACTGTCGAAGAGACTGACTTGCCGGTTGGTGATGGGCGATGTTTCCAGAAGTGTCGCGGCCATAGTATCGGCGGACTGAATCCGCAGCAGATGGAGGGGCGGCCTATCGGTTGGCTCCAGATAGGCTGCGTAGTCCTGCGGATTCAGGAACGTCGTCATGCGGTCGTGGATCGGCTGCATAAGTTCATTCGGCTCGCCAGTGATGACGGCGAAGGTGCGCTCCCACTGGTTTATCTTTGGGTTCTTCCAGAGCTGCCAGAGACCGGCCATGCCGAAGGGTTGCTGGCCGGGAATGCTGATTTCGTATTTCGGCTTCTTGCCGCTCTCCATCTTCTTCCATTCAAAAACGGCATCGGCAGGGACGATGCAGCGGCGATGCTCGAATGAATCCTTCCAAAACTTCGAGGTCTCGATGTTTTCGGAGCGGGCGTTGATGAGAAGACGGTCGGGTAGCTTGAGCCCCCAGCGCATGAGTTCGATCCGGCGTTCGCCTTCGGGATTAATGGAGACGACTGGCTGCACGGAGCCGGGCGCAATGTCGTCCTCGGGAGCGAGGTCGATCTCATCCAGACCGGCGCTCACCTCGAAAGCGTCGGCGATGCGTTGCTTGTCGGATTTGCGACGGTAGCGGCCACACATGAATTCAGTGTATCCCCGGCGAAGCTTCCAATAAAACTAAGCCACAACCCTTCAACTACTTAGGGGAATCTTGCACAAGTAACAGGTCAAGTGCCGTTTGACATGCCCCGGTACACATAGGCGAACATAAGGCGAATACGCTTCCATGCCCTCGTCTGCCGCAATTCGCCTTCAGATCGAAACGACACTCGCAAACCGGGTGCCTGCCGCCCTGACGGTCAAGATCAAACATGCCCCGGAATTGTTTGCGACCGGCATCGCGGAGGTCGATGCGGTTCTGGACGGCGGCATCCCACGGGGTTGCATTACGGAGGTCGCAGGCGCGGCATCGACGGGTAAAACCTCGTTTGGTCTATCGGCCATCGCTGTCATCACACAATCCGGCGCTGCCTGTGCCTGGGTCGATGTCAGCGATACGCTCTCCCCCGAATCGGCGGCGGCGGCGGGTGTGGAACTGAAGCGGCTGCTCTGGCTCCGCACCTCGGCAGAACGCAAACAGACCATCACAAACAAACCGTGGCCACGACTCGAACAGGCATTGAAGGCGACCGATTTACTCCTTCAGGCCGGAGGCTTCGGGGCCATCGTCCTCGACATGAGCGATGTGCTCCCAGAGCACACCATGCGAATTCCTCTGGCAACGTGGTATCGCTTTCGTCTCGCGGCGGAACAGGCCCGCACCGCGCTCATCTTCCTTTCGCAAGCGCCCTGTGCTCATAGCTGCGCCGCTCTCGCTTTACGTTGCGAACCGGCCAGCATTCGTCCTTTTAGCATCAACGGTGAAACGGCACTCTTTGAGCATCAGCAATACACGCTGATACGAGAGAGGAACCGCAACGAAAGTTCTGTCTTCCTTCAAAAGAAACCACCCCTGCGTGCGGCATGGCACGCCGAAACGCTATGGTCGCGGGTGCGGTGATGTATGCCGTACTCCATCCTCCGAACTTCTACGCACAGGCGGCGGCGCATCCGCGCCCGGAGTTGCGGAAACGACCTTTTGCGTTGCTCGACGGTGAGCCCCCGTCAGAGTTCGTGATCGCTGCGAACAAGGCCGCACGCGCTTTAGGAGTCGAGGCAGGCATGACGCGCCTGCAAGCAGAATCGTTCCCTGAAGTCACGGCGCTCTCGCGGACGCCAGCGGACGAAGCCTCGGCGCACACAATCCTTCATAACGTCGTGTGCCTGTTCTCTCCACGCATCGAGCACATCGAAATATCTCCCGGCACGTATGCGCTCGACATCGAGGGCATGAATCGTCTGTATGGCGACGCGACACATCTCGCGGCCAGGCTCAGGCAGCACACGATGGCTGCTGGCTTCCTTGCGAACGTTGCCGTCGCAGAAAATTTCCATGCGGCGGTCTGCCTTGCATTGGGGAGAGCTGGCGTCTCGATTGCAGCGTCGGGCTGCGAGAGAGAGGCATTGCGGGATCTTCCTGTGCGCGTGCTGCCCCTGGAGCCGGAGCATGAAGAGACATTGCATTCGTGGGGCGTCCGCACCTGCGGGGAGTTGGCTGCGATTCTTGAAACCGACCTGATTGCACGGATCGGTCAGGCGGGCAAGAAACTCCATGCGCTCGCTCGTGGCGCGTGGCCTCATCTGATGTTTCCGATAGAGCCGAGTTTCGAGGATGGACTGATAGAACGCATGGAACTGGACCATCCAGTAGAGGTGCTGGAGCCGCTGCTTTTTCTACTCTCTCGCATGACAGACGCATTGCTGGAGCGGGTGAAGGAAAAGGCTCTTGCGATTGCCTCGTTGCGGGTTGTGCTGCATCTCGACGGCAGCAAGCAGCATGAACGCATCGTCCGGCCAGCGTTGCCGCTTCAGGACAAACCGACTTTGCTCAAGCTGCTGCAACTTGATTTGGAGACGCATCCTCCAAGCGCGGCGATTCTCCATCTTGAACTACACGCACAATCCGCCGCCCCGTATCGCGCACAGCATGGCCTGTTTCTGCCGCAAGCGCCGGAGCCGGGAAGATTGGAGGTCACGTTAGCGCAGTTGAAGAAACTCCTGGGTGACGAGCGTGTCGGTTCGGTGGAACTGAAAGACGATCACAGACCGAATGCCTTCCGCATGGTTCCATTCGCACCTCCTCCACCTGCAAGGAGCGAAAAACAAAGCCTGTCGGTGCCTATGGCTCTGCGTGTCTCCCGGCCTCCGCAAGCGGTCGGCGTCGTTCTTACAGACAACAGGCCCACGCGAGTCTTTTGGGACGGGCAGAGATATGCCGTCCGTGAGATTGCAGGGCCGTGGCGGGTCAGCGGGCAGTGGTGGTCGGAAACCAACTGGTGCCGCGAAGAGTGGGACGTTCGGCTGACAACCGAAACCTCAGAACGTGTCTGCCGCATTGCCTTCGATCCTCGCTCCCGATGCTGGTATATGCAGGGGACGTATGACTGAGTATGTCGAACTGCACGCACGCTCCGCGTTCAGCTTCCTCGAAGGCACGTCGATGCCGGAGTTCCTGATACACCAGGCCACCGCGATAGAGATGCCCGCGATGGCGCTGTTGGATCGCAACGGTGTCTATGGTGCGCCGCGCTTTCACATGGAAGGCCAGAGGCAAGGTGTGCGGGCGCATATTGGCGCAGAGATTAGTGTGAGCGATATGGGACAGCGATTGCGGCCTGCATCGTACTTACCGCATCAGCATCCCATCGAACCTGTACGGCTGCCGCTCCTGGCCGAGTCACGGACCGGCTACAGAAATCTCTGCCGACTCATCACCCGTTTCAAACTACGCGAGGAAACGAAGGCCGAAGGCGCTGCGCTCGCCAGCGACTTTGAGGAGTTTGGCGAAGGCTTAGTGTGTCTCACAGGTGGAAGTGTGGGGCCGCTGGCCGCTGCGTTAGCAAGCGGCGGATATGATGCCGCGCAAAAGAGCGTTGAACGGCTCGTGCATGTCTTCGGTCAGAAAAATGTCTATATCGAGATACAACGCCACTTCGACCGGGAGGAAGAACACCGCAATCGGGCGGCGATTCGCATTGCACGGTCTCTGAACCTGCCGCTGCTCGCTACGGGTGGCGTGAACTACGCGACGCAGTATGAGCGCGAAATCCTCGATCTCTTCACCTGCATCCGTCAGGGAACGACGCTTGATACCGCAGGCCGATTGCTGACGGCGAATGGAGAGCGGCATCTCCGTTCCGCACGCGAGATGGAGAAAATCTTCTATGACTACCCCGAGGCCATCGCCAACACGCGAGAGCTGTCCACGCGGTTGCAATTCGAGTTGACCGGCCTCGGCTATGAGTTCCCGGCATATCCCGTACCGGGTGGGCAGACGATGGACTCGTTTCTTCGCAAGCGTGTGGAGGAAGGTATACGCAACCGCTACCTGGCGAAGAACGACGCTGCGCTTTACACCAAAGCCATCAAGCAGGCAGAGCGTGAATTGCGGTTGATTGAGACGTTGGGGCTGGCGGGATACTTCCTCATCGTTTGGGACATCGTTCGTCACTGCAAGGACAATGGCATTCTCATCCAGGGCCGCGGTTCCGCCGCAAATAGCGTCGTCTGCTATGCGCTCGAAATCACCATCGTCGATTCGGTTGGTCTGAACCTGCTCTTTGAGAGGTTCTTATCGGAGGGGCGGGGCGAGTGGCCGGACATAGACCTCGACCTGCCAAGTGTGACCGACCGCGAGCGAGCCATCCAGTACGTCTATCAGCGGTACGGCGAATTGGGAGCGGCCATGACCGCGAATGTGACGACCTACCGCAGCCGCTCCGCGTCCCGCGAAGCGGGCAAGGCGCTTGGGTTCGATAAAGAGACGGCTGGACGCCTCTCTGGATTGGTGAGTGCGTGGGAGTGGAAGGGGCCAAGCGACACGCTGGAGAACACCTTCAAGACTGCTGGCTTCGATATGCGGAATGCCCGCATTCGTAAGTATCTGGAGCTGTGTGGGCGAATGCAGAACCTGCCGCGCAATCTCAGTCAACACTCAGGCGGCATGGTGATCTGCCAGGGACATCTCGATTCGGTCGTGCCGATTGAACGGGCGTCAATGTCCGGGCGCACGGTTGTCCAGTGGGACAAAGACGATTGCTCGGACATGAAGATCATCAAAGTCGATCTGCTCGGCCTCGGCATGTTGGCCGTGCTCGCGGATTGCCGGGAGCTGGTGCCGAAGCATTATGGAAAGACGCTCGACTATGCCCAACTGCCGCAGGATGCCGAGGTGTACGAGGGAATCCAAAAAGCCGATACCGTTGGGCTGTTTCAAATCGAGAGTCGCGCTCAGATGTCGGCATTGCCACGGACGAAGCCGAAATGCTTCACTGATCTGTCCATGCAGGTAGCCATCATTCGTCCTGGGCCAGTGACGGGCAAGTTTGTAAATCCGTACATTGAGCGGCGGTTGGGCAGGCAGCCGATCACATACCTGCATCCGTCCTTTGAGCCGTTTCTTCATAGAACACTCGGTGTCCCTCTCTTTCAGGAACAGGTAATGAAGGTAGGGATGGTCGCCGCAAATCTGACCGGAGGCGAGGCCGAAGAGCTACGCAAGGCGATGGGCGGCAAACGGTCGGATGCCATTCTCACCAGGATGAGAGAACGATTGATTGATGGCATGACAGCAAATAGCATTTCCCCTGACGTGCAAGTTGAGATTCTGCGGATACTCTCGACTGTGCGGGAGTTCATGTTCCCCGAATCGCACGCGCACAGCTTTGCGTCTATCGCGTATTCGAGTGCCTATACGAAGTTTCACTATCTCGCTGCCTATACCGGCGCTCTGCTGAACAATCAGCCGATGGGATTCTACTCACCGTCCACGATCATCAACGACGCGAAGCGCCACGGCCTGAAGGTTCTGTCCATCGACCTACAGCACTCCGAATGGAACTGCACCCTCGAAACGCTCAGTGAAGTCGAGCGCACGAAGTACACCGATCCATTCGCACTGCGAATCGGACTTCGCTATGTGAAGGGACTACGGCAGGAGATGGGGAACGCCATCGCTGGAACGAGAGAATGCGATGGGCCATTCGCGTCGGAATACGATCTCAAGCGGCGTGTGCCTGCCATACGCAAGCCGGAGCTGGCGTTGCTGGCAAAGGCTGGCGCATTCAACTGGGCTGGCAAGAAACATGATCGCCGCACGGCGCTCTGGCGGGCGGAACGTGCCGGACAGAGTGCAGGGCCACTCTTTGAGAACATACCCGACGAATACGAAATCAACGATTCGTCACCGCTGTTGAGCATGACCATAGATGAACGGCTGGTGGCGGACTTCTTCATCACTGGCTTTACCATCGGGCCGCATCCGATGGCCTACCACCGGGCGCAGATGAACAAAAGCGGCGTCCTGAGTGCCGATGATCTGAAAGCAATCCCCGATGGAACGTTTGTTCGGGTGGCCGGGGCAGTTATTGCGAGGCAACGTCCCGGCACGGCAAGCGGCTTTATCTTCCTGAGCAATGAAGACGAGACTGGCATCTCGAATGCCATCATTCACCCCAAGCTCTATGAGCAAAACAGAGTCGCCGTCACGAGAGGCAAGTTTCTGATGGTGGAGGGAGTCCTACAGAATCAGGATGGGGTTATATCCGTGAGGGCGTCAGCCGTTCGTGTACTGCAACTCAGCGATGTTGATATGCGGTCGCATGACTTTCATTGATGGAATAAAGGTCATGTAGGGCAGTCCGGGATACAAGGAAGCCTTGCCGAGAAGGAATCGGGCTAGCAAGAGGAGTGTCGTCATTGTATCTAGAATTAACTCCTTCCCTGAAAAGCAATTATCTGGGGAACTTGGCCGATTGATATGCGATCGCATGACGTTCACTAAGATATGTCGAGTCAGAACAGGCCGCTGTGGAGGGTGGCGGAAGACGAGGCTGGAGACAGGCGAGGAGCGTAGCTTCTACCTGCGAAAAAATTGCCCCGCAACGATCTTTAGAAATCTCGAAAATCTGACTATTTGGCTACAGGGCAAATTGCCTTCACATGACACCGCATACAGAAAGTCGCCCGCAGAGGACAGAGGTGCCATACTTTTTCTATGAGCTATGTCGTGGGTACAGATGTGCTTGAACCGGCCCGAGATCAACGCATATGGCGATACGTCAAGCTGTCTTGGTTCTTGTATCTCCTGATGGAGAAGAAGCTGTACTTTTCTCGGCTCTGGGAATTGTAAGATTCGTGGGAAGGAAGAGTCTCCTACGCTCAAGTCAATGACTTGTGCGTAGATATGGACGACACGCAGCATCGTGAGTTTTTGCCGACTCTACTTCAGCTCTATACGAACTTCGCGGCTGGCTGCGCCATAAGCTGCTGGCACGCAAGCGAAACGGAGTCTGTTGCAATGTGGCAGTTGTATGCCACAGGCACGGATGGAATCGCCATTTCAACGACGGTTGAAAAGCTCGAAGCCAGTCTGGAAATTGATGGTAGACGGGACAGCAACTTTCATATCGGCACGGTACAGTACATCGACCATGAGGCCAATGTTGTCACGGAAAGACCACCTGAAAGGGTCACTGCGCTTCAGTCCCTTTTTCAGAAAAGCAGAGAATATGCTCATGAACGCGAAGTCCGGTTCGTCTCGATCCTGCCGCAAGGCAAGTCTTCGACTCCAAAAAACTCCGTGATACCGCTCAGGAATCTGGATTTCATTGACGAGATTATTGTGTCTCCCACTTTCCCGTCGTGGGCATTGGCCTCTATCCAATCCATTTTGACTGCCGTTGGCGTTACTGTGCCTCTTAAAGCCTCCCTATTAGCAGGCCGCCTAAAGCCGTAGGCAGAGATAAGAGAAGTAGGCCCGAATGTTGGTAATCGGCACCGTCCGTTCAGGAACACGGTCGATAGGACCTAGATTGCTAAACTTGTTGCATGGTGATCGCTACGGACGGAATCTCCGATGAACAGAAGGCGACCGCCGAGTTCCAGTCCACGTATGCCGACATGACGCGCACGCTGAATGCGCCCGGCTTTGTGGAAGCCCTCGTCGCTCATGAGGCGGCCCATCTGGTCTATTACGAGATGATGGGGCCAATACGCTATACGGTCTTGCCGCCACGAATCTTTTACAGTCCCGACAGACAGGCGTTCGACGGGCATTTTGCTGCGGTTCTGGTAGAGGAAGAACCAGTGTGCGAACCCCACTGCTGGCAAGAATATGTGACAAGGATGGCTCATGCTGCCGTGGCTGGCGGGATCGTCGGTCGCAAGTTGTTCCCCGCCTCTAATGGTGGAGACGAGGGCGACAAAGCAAGGTTTAACAAACTCTGTGTCGATCTGGTGAACCATTTTGGGGGCATCTCGATAGATGTCGAGCGAGTCTGGAGGCAAGCGCAGGATACGGTCACAAAGCAGTTGGAAGATGATCCGAACATTATGGAGATGATTCAGCGGCGAGCTGACGCTATCAGGCTTGAGATTGTGAAGCGCGCGACGGAGATGCGATGAGAGGAAGATGCAAGCTGTGTCTCACTCCTGATGTTGAGTTACGCGATAGCCACTTCACGCCCAAATCTACCTACGGACTCTTCCACGACGGGACGAACGAGCCGGTACGTTTCGTGGAAAAATCGCTCTTCCCGACATCGAAGCAGGTTAAAGATTATGTGTTCTGCGGAGATTGTGAGCAACTCTTCAATCGCGAGGGCGAGAACTGGTTCTGTCCCCTGCTTCCAACTGTTGGCGGCCCATTCCCACTGCGTGAACGTGTGATGAAGGGTCGAATCCTCTACCGGGATGAGACGACAGCGATCTACCAAGCGGCAGACAATCCTGAAATAGATACAGCGAAGCTCACGCATTTCGCACTTGGAATGTTCTTCAAGGCTGCGGTTCACTCATGGAAAAAGAGCAGCACCGAGCCTTATATGCAGATGGAACCCGAGGACGTTGAAGCGATTCGCCTGTACTTGCTGGGCAAGGGAGACCTGCCAAAGCGGATTGCGCTCTGCATCACCGTCGATTCTATGGTGACACCTCTCCAAATGGGGGTACAGCCTTACCGGATGCAAGATACGCAAGGTCTCAAGCGTTACGTCTTCTACCTAGCAGGTGTTTTCTTTCAGCTTTTCGTTGGCGACGGTGCAGCGGAGAAGAACGTCGCATGTTTCGGGGTACACCCAGCGCATCCGATCTGGATGCAGAACGCATCGATCGTCGTTCGCAACACTGGCCGCGAAGAGTTCAAGGGCGCAAGAAGGACGAAGAAACTTGAAGAGACGTTGAAAGAACTCGATGAAAAAGGATTAAGCATCCGCCTCGGTGATTGAGAGAAGAGTGCAGTGATGGAGATATATGAAAGGACACTCAGGAGCGAGTGTCCCGGCCCCTCGATTGGGCGAAACAGGGCCTGCGGCAGAGCGAGAAGGGCGGAAACCCCTTGTCCGAGATAATGGAAGAAGCGCAGCAGCGGGAAGACACCAGGAATGGCGCTAGGCTCAGAGGAGTGGTTCATGCCGGTTCCAGTGGAAGTCATCGGGTGGCTTAACGAGGATGAGAACACCGCCGCTCAGGACGGCATTCTTATCTACAAAATTTGGGAACGCCTTCGTCAGCAGAATATGGACGAAGTGAAGACTGCTGAGGTCATGAGAAGCCTCGCCCCGCTTGAGTTTCTTGCACACGGAAAGAAGCCGGAGATTTGGGGCTCGATTTTCTCTCCGCGACGCGAAGCGGATTTGGTGAACGGGGTTGACGAGTACCCGAATCTCGCCGAATTGAACGACACCCACATTGACGACTGGATGGAATTGGCGACCACGCTTAAGAGGCCCTATCTGCGTGCCCGGTTTGCCGACGCGGTTTGGGAACTTAGCGAGAATATAGCAAACCGTCGAAAGCAATACCGTTTTGGGCTGTTGGCGGCGGAAATGTACTTGGAAGCCGCTGCGGAGGCTAAGGAACGAGCCTTCTATGAATGTCTGCAAGCGACTGTTCGTAGCATCCAACTTGCGTTTCAACTGAGATCGGAGGATCTGTCAACAAGGGGATTTGAACTCATCATGGAGTTTGCTGATACGGCTGAGCCAAGTCACATCGGACGATGGTTCGCACCTTTCGACCGGCTCATCAATCAGCGGGGGCTCACCGATCTGCAACGAGAGCGGATCATCAACGGTCTTGAAAAGCGTTTTTGGGACACGATTGATCGCGAGGATCTCCATCACGAAAAGATGGCTGGACAGGCGCTTGCCCTGTACTACCAGGCCCATAAGGAGTACGACAAGGCGAAGAGAATCACCCTTGCCTATGGCGAAGCCATCGTGAAGCTCACGACGAACCAACGTGTGATGCTCGCGGTTCATCATCTTTCCGAAGTGATGAACGACTATCAACGCATGGGACTACGAGAGGACGCCGACCGGGTGCGGTTGATCTTGGAGGAACGTGGCAAGGGTGCCGCAGCGGAGATGCACGAGCACACAGTCGAGATAAAGCTGGAACTCGGCGATATCGAGGCGTCCATCGCCGAGAAACTTGACCATTCAGACCCCTTCTTCGCGTTATATAGGTTAGCCATCAGTTGTGCACCTCATCCTGAAGAAACAATCGAGAGATTCAAAGCCGCGTCGGAAGGCTTAATCTTCCACCAACTCATGCCCGTCAGCATCATCGGAGACGGCGGGTTGCCTGTGGTCAACATCGGCACCTACGACAACGATCCGGAAGGACGGCATGTGATGGAGTACACACGAGAGATGCAGCTTCACGCGAGTTTTTTTATGTTCGGCATCGAACAGTGGAAGAAGAAATTCGACCGGGCCGACTTTCACGAAGTTTCCGGACTTTTTGATTGCCTCCTCATTCCTGAAGTCCGCCGTCCGCTCTTCGAGGAAGGCTTTGCGGCTTACGCTGCTGGTGATTACGTCAAGGCAATCCACGTTCTCATCCCGCAGGTCGAAAACAGTCTGCGCGAATTGCTCAAGCTGCTGGATTTGCCGACGACCAAGAACGATGATGAGGGTGGTTTTGAACTCAAGAACATGAACCATGTCCTTCACGATGAAGTCGTGCAAGCTACGCTGGACGAACGACTTTGGAGATTCCTCAAGGTTCTGTATACCGATAAGCGTGGCTTCAATCTCCGAAACATCGTCATGCACGGGATCGCTGAACCCAAGGATTTCAACCAAGCGAACGCCGCCCTGGTGCTTCAAAGTGTGATGTTGCTTACGATGGTTCGTGAGAACGGAGTCTTCATGGATAGATCGGGAGCCGAGCCTGAGGCGGAAGCTGAAATCCCGCAGGATGACCAGGAACATGCTTAAACAATGAACCGTAATTAATGCTGAGAGCAGCCCGACGAAAGATAGGAAGAAATTTATGTGAGAGATTCACGTCTGATCAACTCTTGTACGCGGCTTTTCACCTCATCACGCACCTTCCGAACTTCTTCGATGGGCAGGCCCTTCGGGTCTTGAAGCGGCCAATCGTCACGGCGGAGGCCGGGAACATAGGGGCACTTGTCACCGCACCCCATTGTGATGAGGAGCTGTGCATCCTTCGCCAGTTCCTCGGTCAACTTTTGCGGCTTCACATTGCTGAGGTCGATTCCGACCTCCTGCATAACAGCCTGGACTTCGGGATGGACACGCGCACCCGGCTCCGTCCCGGCTGAGATGGCCTGTGCCTTCTGCGGGTCCGCGAGCTGGTTGAAGAACGCGGCTGCCATCTGGGAACGCCCGGCATTGTGAACACAAGCGAAGATGACCTTGAGCATGAAACCTCCTGTTACTTCTTTCCGATGTTGTCCAACTCGCTTTTTAGTGCCATCGCATCCAGGCTGGCGAGTGGAAGAGAAAGCATGAGGGTGATGCGTCTCTCCAGAATGGAGAAGGCTTGTCTATAAGCCCGGTCGATCTCTTCGGGTGTTCCCGTCGCGGCTGCTGGATCAGGCACACCCCAATGCGCGGTGATCGGCTGTCCTGGCCACACCGGGCAGACTTCGTTCGCGGCATTGTCGCAGACCGTGAAAACGAAGTTCATCATCGGAGCATTTGGTTTGGCGAACTCGTCCCATGACTTGCTGTACAGACCGGCAGTGCTCAGGCTGGCAGCTTCGATCTGCTGAAGCGCTTCCGGGCGAACAGTCCCCGATGGATGGCTTCCAGCACTATAAGCGGTAAAGTTCGCTCTACCTTTCCAATTCATAATGGCTTCGGCCATGATTGAGCGGGCAGAGTTGCCTGTGCATAGGAACAGGATGTTGTAGCGTGGCATCATGTGCTCCTAAGCGCAGCAGGTTGGGTCGCAGCATGGAGCTGACGCCACGGTCTTTGGCTTGATGGCATAGACCTTCACACTTGCGGCTGCCGCATTGAGGTCATGCTGCGTCAGCAGTTCGGTCAATTCCGTATGGAGTGATGCTGCCGTATCGGATGCAGGAGTGCAGCAGGCTTCTCCATCCATCGCTGGGGAACAGCAACCTGATTGATGTTCTACCTTTGTGTACGCATTCAGGTCGGCTCCACTATCCACGATCTCAACGTGCTCGAATCCGGCGGCGAGAAGACCGGCGCGATAGTCGTTTATCTTGATTGCGCCAGCGATGCAACCCACATAGGCTGCCATGCTTCTGGCGACGGCTTCGGGCAACTCGCCCTTCAAGGCAATGTCACTAACAGCGACTCGGCCGCCTGGCTTCAGCACGCGGGCGATCTCACGGAAGACAGCAGGTTTATCGGGTGCAAGGTTGAGAACACAGTTCGAGATGACGCAATCGACAGAAGCATCAGGGAGAGGAATACGGTCGATGGTGGACTGGTAGAACTCCACGTTGGCATAGCCGCCAGCGGTTGCGTTGGCTCTGGCCCGCTCGATCATGGCTGGTGTCATGTCGATGCCGACGGCACGACCCTCCGGCCCCACCATTTTCGAGGCAAGAAAGACATCCAATCCGCCACCGGAACCAAGATCGACCACCACCTCACCGCGCCGGATGTGGGCAGTTGCCGTGGGGTTTCCGCAAGACAAACCCATGTTTGCCTCGGCGGGGACCGAGGTCAGCTCTTCCGCCGAATAGCCAAAGGCTTCTGCAACAGCCTTTACGCCGTCATCGTTACTCGATAGCGTGCTTTGTGCCACTGCGCCATACTTCGATCTCACAGACTCAAGAATCTGTTCTGCCATGCAACCACCTCCGAAACATATTTGCTAGGGTGAATGTATCCCTTGCATTCGTATTCGTCAAGGCGTATACATTCTCTATGGCAAGGCGAGCGCAACCATTCGACATGCAGCAGTTCTTTCAAGCCCTTGGAGATAACACCCGTCTCCGTCTGCTCAACCTCATGGGAGACCAGGAGGTTTGTGTCTGCTACTTCGTAGAAATCCTCGGAGGTCCGCAGCCAAAAATCTCCCGGCATTTGGCGTATCTGCGTAAGGCTGGCATGGTCTCGGTGCGGCGAGAGGGCAAGTGGATGCACTATCGCATTGTCATGCCGCCACATCTTGGAGCAACGCAAATTCTCCGTCAGACCCTCGATTGGCTGAAGGAAGACAAAGCGATGCAGGCAGACAAGGCACGTCTCACAAAGGCTTGCTGTTCCCCCTCGAAGTACCCCGCCCTCGAAGGTGCTCCATTACCCTCTGTTGTCGCGGAACAGTGCTGCGAGGCTTGCTAGATATGCCCTCAGCGATAACGCAAGGCCGTGTATGCGCTCCCGCGCAACGAAGGAAGCTGTCTTTTTTAGACCGCTTCCTTACTCTCTGGATATTTCTCGCAATGGCCGTCGGCGTGGGCATTGGTCACTTCGTCCCCAGCTCGGCGTCCTTCGTCAGTCACTTTCAGACGGGCACAACAAATATCCCCATTGCCATCGGACTCATCATCATGATGTTCCCTCCGCTGGCGAAGGTCCGATACGAGAAGCTGGGAGAGGTCTTTCGCAACAAGCGCGTGTTGGGTCTGTCACTGGTACAGAACTGGCTTATCGGCCCGGCTCTGATGTTCGCTCTCGCGATTGTCTTCCTGCATAACGAACCGGCGTACATGCGCGGCCTCATCCTGATTGGTATTGCACGTTGCATTGCGATGGTGCTTGTCTGGAATGAGCTTGCGGAAGGCGATACGGATTACGTCGCCGGATTGGTCGCAATCAACAGCGTCTTTCAAGTGCTTTTCTATAGCCTCTATGCCTGGGCTTTCCTTACGGTACTTCCAAAGTGGTTTGGGCTTGAGGGGAGCGTTGTCGAAATCGGGATCGGCCAAATCGCAAAGAGCGTCGGCCTCTACCTCGGGGTTCCATTCGTCGCAGGAATGCTGACACGCTTCGTTCTGATTCGTCTTAAAGGAGAGGCATGGTATCGGACGCGCTTCATTCCCCGGATAAGTCCTCTCACTCTGGTCGCGCTTCTGTTCACGATTCTGGTCATGTTCTCACTAAAGGGCGACCTTATCGTCAGGCTGCCGTTTGATGTGGTAAAGATCGCAATCCCGCTCGTTGTCTACTTCCTCATCATGTTTTTGGTCAGCTTTTGGATGGGCAAGCGGCTCGGAGCGGACTATGCACAATCGGCCACGCTCTCTTTCACGGCTGCCGGGAACAATTTCGAGCTGGCGATTGCCGTAGCGGTCGCCGTCTTTGGCTTGAATTCTGGAGAGGCGTTCGTCGGCGTCGTTGGCCCGCTCATCGAAGTGCCTGCATTGATCGGCTTGGTTAATGTTGCGTTCTGGATACGAAAACGTTACTTCGGCTCGGACAAACAAGACTTCGAGGTTCGTCCCGTCGAAGACGCGCTATAAAACATCACGGGGCTAATCCGAGGCCAATACCGGCTGTCCCTTTCGGAGCTACGGCTTGCGCGAACCCGCCATTCACAGATGGATTTTGGCTGTTGCTGAAGCTGACGGCGGAAGCCTTGCTCACGTCATGGCTGAGACTCGCGGCAAGTGAAGCGGCGTCATTGGTATAAATCTGTGCGTCATGCGATGCCCGCGAGACAGATACATAGGCAAACCGTGAGCTAATCAATTCCGGGTGAACCTCCGTGTCCATGTTGACCAGCACGCGCTCGGAGGTAAGTCCCTGCGAACTGTGCGAGGTTACGGCGTAGCCGTGGTCAAAGTGCCGCATTTCGGCGGCGTCGAAGCGCACGATGCGGTCTTTCATCCCATCCATGCGAACGCTGATCTTGCCGTCGTCGATTTTCTGAATGGTGCCGAGGTCGCGGTTAGCAACTTGCAAGTCCCGATTCGGAGCCGTAAATTGAATTTTCTCGCCAATAGCAAACTCGCGCTCGATCTCGCGGTATGCAGCGATGCCGCGCAACCGTGACGGGTCATAGGTCACTTGCTGGCCGTCCTGCTTTCGCACGGTGACAAGATTTTCCTTCGCGTTCGTGGTGATGACTTGGGCGTAGCTTCTGGCTTCGATGCCATGCTCTTTGCTTCCTCGTGTGTAATGCAAAACATCTCCGGCCTGATAGCGATTTGCCCACTCCCGATCCGCGCCGGTCATGTCGTTGCGCGGCGTCAGCACGCGCATAGAATGATCGGTCTTGTCCACGACACCAAGCGCCTGCAACTCCTGCCGCACGACCTGATTGATGGCACGGCGAGAAGCGTTATCCGGTGACACGATGAGCGTATTTTCGGGACGTTCGGCGTAACTTTTGGCGATAGCCGCGATGCGCTCCTGCGGGTCAACAATCTCTGTAATTCGCCCCTGCTGCGAAAGCATCTCGATGCCGATGGCCGTCTCGTTGTTGGATAGATGCTCGACGGCTTTGAGTAGCGCGGGATCTTTTTGGCGCACGATCTGGTCAAGCTGTGCCGTCTTCATGCCAGCTTCCTGCAACTGCTCGAAGGGCTTTCCGGCATCGACGCCCTGATGCTGGCGCGTGTCACCAATCAAGAGCACCTTATCCTGCGGACCGATCTTATTCAGGAAGTCGCGCATCTGCTGCGTCGATGCCAGGGACGATTCATCGACCATATAAAGATGCTTCCTCGCGGGATCGCCGGCGGCCTGCAGGCCGCCGCCTGCGAGGAAGCGTTGCAACGTGTCTGCTTTGATTCCAGCGTCGCGGAGCTGCTTGGCCGCCCGCGAGGTCGGCGCAAAACCTTCCACCGCGTAGCCGTTCTTTTCGGCACCCTCGCGTATGGTTTCAAGCACTGAAGTCTTACCCGAACCGGCCCGCCCCTGCAATCCCTGTACCTGGTCGCGGGAGATTAGCACCTCTTCAATCACTCGCCGTTGTGCGGCGTTGAAATGAGGCCGGGACTCCGAGAGCGGCACTGCCGATTCAATCGGCATGATCTGCGGGGCGCGGTTCTGCCCATCCTGCACTTTCTGAACGACTTCATTCTCGGCCTTGATCGTCGTCGCCGTGGTGAACCTGCGTCCCGCATTGTTAGCATCACCGGCAATCTCTCTGAACTCGCCGGAGGCGACACGCACCTCGAAGCTGGCGCGAACCTCCGGGTAGGTCATCTCACCCATGCCCCGGCGCAAGGCATCCACGTAGAGAGCGCGTTCGTCTATGACGGCCTCGCGCTCAAAGCCTTTATCGCGGGCAAAGGTGACGGCCTCCCGTACTTGCTGGCGGCGCTCTTGTTCCGGTCGCTCCTGTGCCTGTTTCTTCCTTCGTTCCCGCGCTTCGGCCACAACCTTGTCGGCCTGATTGCCGAACTCATCCGCAATCTGTTTATGTGCGGCCAGAATTTGGTCGGGAGATAGAGCTACCTTCTTATCGCGGGTATTGTGCGCGGCGATCTGTGCGGCCTCCGGCCCGGTGAAGCCGCTACGGGACAGGGCCTCTTCGATCTGCTGGCGGCGTGGGCTGGAGGCATCAAGGTACTCCTGCGTATAGCCTTTGATGTCCGGGGCTCCGCTCTTTCCAGCCTCGATCTCATAGCCGAGAGAGCGAAGTTTGTATGTGAGATGGGATTGATAAACAGCGGTGGCAAACTGCTGGCTCTCGAAGAGAGAATGCGGCTGCAATGCCCGCATCTTACCGTTATCGCGCTCGGTCATATTGAACACGACAACATGCGTGTGGAGCTGCGGCGCGGAATATCCGTCTACCGGACGGGCAGTGTCATGCTCGAACTTCGCCGCAACAAATTGCCCGGTCGTTTCGGCGGGATTGTTGCCGCCGATGCGGGCCTGCGTGTACCTCTCCAGTTCGTTCAAGGCAACGTTGACTGCCTCGCGGTGCGCCTCGCGCACCCGGTCATCGCCGCCTACAAGCGCGGTCAGAGAGATGGATTTGGGGGCGGAGAACGTCGCATCCCAACCGGCGCGGTGCTCTACGGGCGAGACCATCTTCCCATCAGCGTTCCGGTATTCATGGACGGTACGATGCGATACCAACTGCTTGCCGGTTTCTGGATGTTGCCCCTCGGACAGACGTGCAAACTCTTCCGCGCCCACAGCACCAGACAGGCCGAAGTTCTCGGCCAGCCTGCCATGCCATTCCCCTTGAATGGTATCGCCCTGCTTCCAATAATTTTGCTCGGCGGCAGTGAACTCCTTCGCATGGTACGTCTGGGCCTGGCTTGCGGAGAGTGGCTTCGAGATATTCAGCATGACGACTCCTCAACCGTGTGTAATCACGTTCTGTTCCTCGTGGGCATCAGCGGTCAGGGAAAGCTCGGGTCGTATGGCTTCCGAGGTCGCAGGCTCGTTTGGTTCGGGCGACGGAGGAGCGGGGGCTTCCGGCACTTGCTGCAACTCCTGACCGCTGACACGAACGGCTCTTGGGTCATACGGCAGCTTGTCATTGGGGCGCTCGCGCAGCTCAAAAGGCTTGGCAATCTCCGGCATATCGAAGTACGCAAATGAAAAGTACGTTACGAAATTCTGGTACTTCATAAAAGCGTGGAGGTCCGCGAGGCCGGAGATTTCCGACTCCAGTACCAGCGGCTCAACCTGCCTCTCGATGGTGAAGTTGTGGCCCGCGCGTGTTCCATCAAAATGCGTTTCGCGTAGCCTTTCGATTTCGACCTTGCCGATGAATTTCGAGACCCACTCCCCGGCATTCGGCTCTTTGGTGGTAAGCCAAACGCTGGTGGCAGGCTGCGATAGCATCACCTCGGCCAGATGGCCGTAAAGATACTCAAGTTGTGCCTTGCCCTGAAAGCCAAGCACGACCGGATTCCGGCTCTTACGGCTCTCCGTAATGGCGGTATGAAGCTGCGGCAACTTCTGCAAGCTCGCCAGCTCATCAATCACAAACCAGACACGCTTTTGTTCTTTGGTCGGCTCATTCAACAACCGCAACACCAGCCAGTCAATCCACAAACTCTGCAAGGGCCGTAACGCTTCGCGTTCGGCGGGAAGCGAGGTAAGGAAGATCCATCCCTGCCGTTTCTCAACCCACTCGGTAGCCGTCCATCTCCCGTTGCCTTCGCCCTTCTTCGGGAGCAAACGCAAGCTATCTGCGACCAGTCCGAGAGAACCGAGAACACCGGCCCGCTGCTGGTGTGCTCGCGGGTCAATCAGGTGCGCGTGCTCCGTTCCTTTCAACCTGCGGTCGATCTCATCCGGGTTCGACATCCACTGCACCAGCTCGTCCGGCGTTGGCCCGTAGGCCATCAGGAAGGCAAAGATTTTCTGCGGCGACTCGATGAAAAACTCACCCTTCCGATCCTGCGGCGGCTGGAAGAGAGATGCGGCCAATGCCTTTGCTTCGGAGCGGCTACGCAGGTCTTCGGCTGGACCCCAATACGGGCAGCGTGCATCCAGTGGATTCAAAATCACATCACCGCGAGTGGGGTCGTAAAATCGCTTCACGAACTCGCGGGCCGGATCATACACGATGGCCGAATCCTCGCGGCTGCGGACCTGACGAAGCACCTGGAACATTAAGGCGGACTTTCCTGCACCGGTGTCCCCGATGATCTGCATGTGCTGTGCTTCGGCCTTCGCAGGAATCCGAATCATCTCTTTCATGTCGTCCGTTTTGAAGCCGATGCCGTCGCCTTTGACGGTACGGTTGAATGCCTGCGGCGTGAGCCGTTCGGGGCCTTTCAGTCGCCGTCCATACTTAAGCGCCTTCTGCCGCCTCACATCTTTGGCGACGGCGAACGGCAGCAGCGCCAGAAAAATTCCGGCACCACAGAGGAGCGGGATTTTCAGGATGGCGGACAGGTCATTGTGATAGACAGCGACCTTGAGGTAGTCGCACAACCGGGCGTCCACATAGCTCCGTACCGGGCCACGAAGCAACAAGTCTTCGCCACGCTGGAGAGCTGCCGGAGAGAGCGCCAGAGGGATGATGCGACCACCCGGCTCCAGAGTCTTCCCACGCACTACATCGTTATTCATGGCAGGACTCGGCTTCCTGCCGCTCCCTGCCAGAAAGAGCATCCGGTACTGGCTGCGGTGCGTCCTGCTGAATGATCCGAAGATGGAAGTACGCACATAGACCGGCATATAGAACCGCTGCAACGGTATACCGATGAACTGAAGACGGCCATAGAGAAACACGACCGTCAGAAAGGCGGCGATGAAGATTGCGCCATAGGTATAGATGGGCCGGTGCTGCGGCCAAATGATCGTCTCTTTGCGACCCCACGTTGTCTTTGCCATTGTCTTATCTCCTACCATCGGCCAGGACTTTCCCGGCCATCTCGTGTTTCAAAGTGCTTATCTGGTCAAGCAGTTTGTCGAACGCTTCGAGCGAGAGATTCTGTCCTGCGGCGAGCGGACGCAGGACATTGACCAACAGCAGGCGAACTCCAAGAATCTCGGCCAACGAAACATCGGGCGCAGGTTCGCAGCGCAGCTCACGCAGGATCACGTCGCGCATCCATTCACTACGGGGAACGCCCTTCGCCGTGGCGACTTCATCGACCAATCGCGCCTCTTCTTCGGTCAACTTCAGGCATCGTGTGGTGTTGCGAAACACGGTCTTGTTGGCAGGTTTCTTTGCGCCGTTTTGTGAACTCAGAAGAGACATCTGGATAGCTCCGGGCCGGTATACCTGCGTATACCGGCCTTAGCGTATGTGCTGTTGTTTGTGCAGGTTTACGTTGGTATACCTGCACGACCCTATGAGGGGTGGAGTGTCGAAATACATCCGGTGCGAAGCACCGTTCCGGTACTGCCACCGATGTAGAGGGCACATCATGCTCGCCGAACCGCCACGGATTCCACTGGCTCCACCCCGGCTGAAGGCTTCTTCGCGCTACTGCGAGGGGCCTTCGTTCCATTGGCGCGACGGGGCTTTAGAAGCTCCGGCACATCCTTGCACTTATCGGAGGCTCGAAAGGCTGCGAAATCACGGTCTTTATCGAACAGATATTCGAGCCCTTTATTGATGACTTCATCGGGCGAAGCGCCGATGAAAGCTGCGTATTGATTGATCTGCGTAACGACGGGTTCATTGAAGCGAACATGGGCGGTTACGCGGCGGATTTGAGTGACTTCAATCAGTGGCATTGCGTTCTCCTTTGGTAGTGAAATCAGGCGGGCTTTCGGTGGGCCATCATGCGTTGTGCGGTCGTGGCAATCTCCCGCGCACGAGCGGAGCAAAGTGCGGCGGGAAGCTCGAAGCATCGGCGGGATTCGAGCTTCGAAATCACATCGTCGAAACTACTGCCTTCGATGAACCAGAGACGGGCAGAAGCCACGTCGATGGTGCGTTGCGCGTAGTAGAGAGGATTGGCCTTGTCCGAGCGGCGCGAAGCCAGCTCGTGTGTGAGCGTCAAGGCGTCTTTGCCGTGGGCAAGCTGATGGGAAACCCACGCCCAATCGCTTTCGGAATTGCTGGGCTTCAACGGCGACTTGCGAGGTGTTGAAGCAGAGGCAACCTGCATGACACTGAATGCGGCATCTTCCAGACAGAAATCATCAACAGTCCAGACAGAATCATCGGGATATTCGACTGCGACCTTGTAGGGCGGGTCGTACTTCCGATTGAGGAAACCAGGGATGCGGAGAACGCGGTTGCAATCGGTGCAAGCGGGATCGCCGCCGAAGGCAATGGCGAGCAGCTTGAGCGTCTGTTCCTGACGCGCAAAGTCGTAGCCTTGGACGCGCCAAAGCACCTGATATTTGCCAGGGGATGTGGACAAGATAGAAGTCGGCGGGGGCACCAGCTCCGATGCCCGCAGCGCAGAGAGGCGAGCATCGCCATTGGTATCTATGTCGAGGTAGAGATGCCGGACAGATGCGATGCTTTCTTTAGTCCGCTTCCGGCTATCGGGGCGAAGCGGATTGGCAGCGACATAGATATTGTTGCGACCATGTTGGTTCTCGTAGGAGAGCCACGCCATATATGGGGTCTCCAAAACCTGCTCCAATCGCACGACTCGTTGCATGGGAGCTGCGGCATCCTGCCTGCGAAGCAGTACCGCAATGGTCTCTTCCGGGGCAAAACAACGTCTGAGGAAACTGACCGCGATTTGGCTCATAGCGACACCTCTTGCGAGCGTGAACGTGTGGGCATTAGCAGAAGAGAAGCCCGGCTTTCACCGGGCTTCTGCGTGAAGGAAATGGCCTATGCGGCCACTTCCTCATCGAAGGTCTCATCGAACTCTTCCTCGGCAGCAACCCGTTCTGCGCGGTCGAGCTTGAGGATGGAAGTCACCCGGATCGTGTCGGTCTTCACGCCCTTGTATTCGGAGTGCTGAATCTTGCCTTCGATCTGGATGTGAGCGCCCTTCTTGAGCTTGGCTGCGAACTCGGCCAGCTTGCCGAAGACGATGAGGTTATGCCATTCGGTGCGCTCGTTGTACTTGCCGGTCTCTTTGTCCTTATAGGACTCCTTGGTTGCAAGCGAGAGCGTGGTGAACGGCATGTTGTTCTTGCCAGTGCGAACGACGGCATCACCGCCGAGGAAGCCCATGAGGATTGCTTTGTTCAGGTACATGATTTGTGTCTCCGTTTTGAAATTCCCGATCTGCTCGGGTCACACCTGGCGAAGCCCAGCGAGTGGGTCCGACTCCCAAGGCCGAAGTTCTGCATTTACGGAGGGTCCGTCGCAGACGGAAACCGTAACCGGAGGCGGCGTAAGCCGAAGCAGAAGAACGAGCCTGCCGCCGGGCGTCGGTTTGACCCCGAAGCCGTGACCGTGCAGCAAGCGGGATACATACGGGAGACACCCGCCTGAACAATCCTCTTCATCCGCTTCCTGACGATGCCACGCACCGGCGAACCGCGTTCACTCGTCCCCACCGAGGACTCCGCAAAGAGCCACAAGTCGACTCCGAAACCGAATGTCTTTAGGCGGCCTGCGCTATGCTCAAGCACACACCTTCCGGTCGAACGATTCAGCTCCGGTTTGTGGGCGTGAAGTACCATAACGATTCCGGTTCCGTCCGTGTCTCAGGCCGCCGCTGCCCCAGAGGGAGCGCGATAGATTTCCTCCGTCTCGAAGGACTGATCCGCATGGCTGTAGCCCTTCACGGCGATAAGCTCGCGCACACGGCGTCGGCCCGCATGATCGCGCTCGCAATACAGAACAAAGTCGATAGCTTCGGCCGTCTCCGAACGAATGAAAGAGTGATTCAGATTCGGTCTCGCACTCAGGGCGAGATCCGAAAGACGATTGAGAGCGTCCCATGCGCTCTTTGCGTGGATGGTGGAGAGGGTTCCGCCATGCCCTGTATTCATGGCTTGCAACAGGTCATAGCCGCATTCGTCGCGTATCTCACCCATGATGATGCGGTCGGGACGGTGCCGCAGTGCGGCGGCGACAAGCTGGCTTGGTGTCACGGCAACCTGGCCGGGGATGGCTTCTACCGCTTCCCACCGAACGGCGTTCGGATGCGCTATCTTTAGCTCGGCTGGCTGCTCGATCACGATCATCCGTTCCTGCATAGGAACGTGGTCGAGTAAGGCTTTCATCAAAGTTGTCTTCCCACTGCCAGTTCCGCCGCTGATGATGCCGTTCTTCCGCTCTCCAATGAAGCCCACCACGGCATCCCGAATCTGCTCCGGCAGACTGCCCGATGCAATCAGCTCCGCCGACGTAAACCAGCGATTGAATTTCCGCACAGTGAACGTGGGGCCATTGATGGAAGATGGCGAGCCGACAACGGCGACGCGGGAGCCGTCCGGCAGGCGGGTGTTGAGGATCGGATTCTGACTGGTAAGGTCTTGTCCAAGCAGGCGGGCGACGCGCTCAATAGCGGCCTGCAAGCGGTCATTGGTGTAGGGCGTGGAGAGAGCAATGTGCTCGACCACGCCGCCACGGTCAGCATAGACGCCAGTCGTTCCGTTAATCATCAGGTCGGAGATAGACGGGTCCAGCAAGAGCGCCCGTAATTCTTCGGGAAAGAATGGCAATATCAGCTCGAAGCTCACCGCACTGCTCCTGCCGTTGGCACCGCACTTCCGTTTGCAGTGGGAGCCGGAGCGCCGGGCGCGATTGGATCGACGGAGGCGCGGTTCTCATGGAACTCGGTAATGGTCAAACCGAGTGGATTGATGAACTCGTATTGCGGGTATATCTTCGCCTGATCGCTGACCTGTTTGGGATTGAGGTAGTAGGTGATACTGAGCATCCAATGCTCCGTCCTCGGCTCCTGCGAATTGCTGGGCGAGTAGAGCTTGTCCAGCGCCAGGAGCGCCGTTCCACGCGCCATGACCGCGCCCTGCACGGTCTCCTGAGACATGGACGTGATGGTGACATCCTTCACCTCCACGTCGCTTTGCTCGATCTGCCCGCTGACCACCTGGGATACCAGATGGTTCTGGTTGTCTTCCGTCATCAACTGCGAGGCGAGATTGCCGGAGAGAAAATAGTAGTTGAGCGGGTATTTCTTGGCGATGGTATCCCGGCTGATCGTGTAGCGGTAATTCGCCCAATCCGTGAGGTAGGTACGAATTTCTCCCTCGCGCGGGCTGTAGTTCAAATCGCTATACTGAATGGCTTGGGCGCGGCCCATCTCGTCAATACGGATATATCGGTTAACAGCCGGACGGCGGGCCAAAGAGAAGTTGAGCCACATCGAACCGCAAAGCAAAACCGTTCCACAGGCAAGAATGAAGCGATAAGCTTTCCGCTCTGCGTAGTGCGAGGCGTAAACCTCATTACCGATCTGATCCGTAAGTAACGCCTGCTCGGGCGACAATAACGGCTGCTCATTGACTACTGTGTGCGTGGACATGGGGAGAATGACTCCTTTCATTGGCTGCCCTGAATACCACGCAAGCGTAGACAAAGCCCGCAATCAGGACACCGATGATAAAAAGAACGAGTATCGGTCTCACGAGTCGTTGGGCGGTGCGCCTACTTCCAATTGCACTGCCGACAAAAAGGGCCATTAAGAAGTTCCACATAGTTATCCCCCTCCTCCTTTCATCAAAGCCATTCCAGCAACACTTCCGGCGACGCCAGAAGCCGCAGATGTTAGTCCGGCAGCACCGCCGAAGATCGCCTGGGTCATGCTCGGAATAAAGAGCATGTTCACAATGAATGCGACGAATACCATGATGCACGGAATGAGATTGGCAAGCCACATCTCCATCGAATAATTTCCATTGAAGGTCTGCTGGATAAACGCATTCATAAAGCCGGCCCACACAAAGATGAAAGCGGCGGCGACGGCGCGAATCATCGCAAAACTGATAAGCACATCAAGAAAGTGAAAGAACTTCGCTCGAAAGGTTTTGGTCATTAGCAGCGGAACGAAGATGGGACCGAACAATGCAGTTACGCCGTAGAGGATGAAGGCGCTGCAATTAATCACGAAGAGAATGGCAGACGCGATGCCGAGTAGCCCCTGAACGACGAAGTAGCAAAGGATCTGAACGGGAGCCATAAGTGACGGCATGGCGGTGTTGTCGCCGGCGGTTTTGAGCAACTGGAGCAAGTTATCAAGTGAATTTTGATCAAACACGGCAACCATCGCTTGAGCTATGTAGCTGAAGAAATGGTTGATACCGAAACTCGCTCCGGGGAATGGATTCACCCAGTAGTTCAGAAGCAGACAGCAGACGATGAGCCGCACCAGGAAGTTCACCAAATCGCCAGCGTGGACGGGCTGGGCATGGAAACGAAGCGTCATGCTCTGGGTATTCCAGTTGACGACCATGCTGATGAGTACAAAGAGGGAGATGCAGGCCAACTCCGTGAGTCCAAGCTGCGTGAGCGCCCCACCGTTCTGCGTGGTGAGGTTCGTCAGATTGTTGGTGAACTGATAGAGCCAATCGACGCCCGAACTTGCGCTTGGAAGCGCCTGCGCTAACAAAGCTACGGAAACCATGTCGTCTCTCCCTTGGTTGCGTTTAGGGGATGTACTTCTGCCAGGTCTTACCTTCGTGGGCGGCGGCGGAGTTGTGCTTCTTCTTGTCCGCGTCCACACGCTGCCGGAATGCCTCATCCTCGGCCTTCCGTTCTTCGACCTCCTTCTGCTGTTGCTGAAGGATGGCTGCGGCCTTGGCGGCGGCAGCGGCGGCTTTCGCAGCCTCATGCCGCTGGTAGGTGAGTGCTCCACCAATCGCGGTCAGGGCAGCGAGAATGGCGAGCAGGATTTTAGTGTTGATGATTTTGAGCATCGCGTCTCCACTCAGGGAATATAGGTGTTCCAGGTGTTGCCCTCGTTTGCGGCACTCGCATCGTTGACGGATCGCTGTTGCTGGACGAAGACGGCGGTATTGAGGTCTTCGACGTGGGCATTTCGGCGTTCCATATTGGCAAGCGTCATCTGCGAAGCGAGGCACGCCTGTAATGCTCCTTGCGATTGCATTTCGGCCATTTTCTGCGCCTCAGCCGCATTGAGTAGGTTGAGTTGCTGGACTTCGCTGTTGGTGCTGTCGCTGCCATCGAACTGCTGCGAGAGCAACGAACTGGTGGCCGTGGCGTTCGTAGCTCTGTCGTCCCGGTACTGTCCCACGGCAGTAAGGCAGTCGGGGGAGACTGCATCTGAGGTTTCAATCATGGCGAGTTGCGATGTACGGGCGCTACCGAGGGACTGGCTGGCAAGATAAGACGGCGCACTGCCATTCATGGTGATGGTTGCGGCTTTCCACGCTGTTGAAGACGCCGATGGTGAATTAGTATTGAGCGCAATGCTCATGCCCGCCGTCTCACCGAACATATTGGCGACGTTGACGTTTTCGAGAGTGTGTAGCGTCGTCTGCCACTGTTGCTTGAACGAGAAATGCGTGATGTTGTTCTTCAGCATGTTGTACTGCGTCTGAAGCGTTGTGAGCTGCGAGACAAGGCTTGCGTAGCTGGTGGGATCGAAGACAATATCTCCAATTCCGAAGAGAGCGAAGCTCGGCGTCGCCGTGAGAAGGAGCGCCGCGCCAGCGCCGATGAGCCACTTGCGGCGGTTAGTCAATGTGACTTTCATAGAGCCTCCTGTGGGTGGGTTGAATTACATGCACTGCGGGCAGGTCGGGTCCAACCTGTCCAGGGCGAAACTGTGAATGTGTGTCGCGTTTGTCATTGTCTCGGTGGACTGGATGTAAACCCGCGCCAGCGCGTTTCGCCCGGTTGCTGTCCCAAGAAGCACAAGGGCGAGCGCAGCGGCGGCGATCAATCCGGAGACCTCACAGGTGCGATGGAAAGTCAGTGTCCGCATCGTCTTCATTCCTCCTCTGCGAGCTGATGGGCAATCTGCGGAATCATCGCTACCCATTCCACGCCGCTGCGTTCGATAGCCTCTGCGATGGTGTACTGTATCTCCGCGAGCCAATCGGCACGATTCAAGACAAGGGCAACGGCAACCTTTTCGCCGGTGGACTGAACGGCCCATGCGTCATGCCCGCCGCGTCCGGCATCGTGGGCCTTGCGGCGTAGATGTTCGTAACGGTCATTCATCGCTATGCTCCTCTCTACAACGTGGGATCGACGCGATGCTCCGCGTAGGACGGAATCAAGAGGTCCGTGCCGATATACACGCGGGCGCGCGAACCTTCCTTGAGCATGATGATCGGAAGCCTGTTGAGGAAGTGATTCAATACCTGCTCGCCTTCGGTTGCCGACTGCGCTGAGATCCCATTACGAATCTGCGTCGATGGATCAAGGATGCTGCCGTTGTTGCCGATTTGCGCGAGACCGCCCAATCCGCCGATAGCAGCGGCGGCAGCGAACGCCTGCAAATAGCCGTGGTTGACGTTGGTAGCGAGGCCGGTGGTTCCAATCTGGTCAAGGCCGATGTACTTGGCAAACTCCAGAGAGAACCCATCGGGACAGATGGCGCGATGGAAGGTGACGAACATCTTGCGCTGCTGTGCGTTGCCGACACTCTGCACGTCACCAAGCAGACGTGTGCCTTGCGGCAAGAGAAGCTGCTGGTGGTCGTGAGAGTACAGGTCAGTGGTGAGAGAGACCATGATCGGGCCGCTGAAACCGCCGTCGATATGGTTGGTGACGACACCCTCAAGGACGGTGCCCTCGAAGATCCGATAGAGACGCCCATCATAGGTATCGAAGTCGTACCCGGCCATGGGATTGCCTTTACTGTCCGTTTTGGCTTCGGTAGCGACTGGCTTTGCCGGAGGCGCGCCGCCGGCTGCGGTAGCAGCCGTCCCTTGCGCGGCCTGTGCCGTTGCGGTTGCCGGGGTAGGGCCGGTCCGCTCGAAGTCGATAGCGAGGGTGTCACTATTGATGGCGTCTTGCTGCTGCTTTTCTCTGGCAAGCTGCTTCTGTTTGGCCTCGGCCTGGGCTTGGGATGTGTTCGAGATGTGTTGTGGACCGTTGGGACTATCGCCGTAGATCGCCGCCCTCTGTGCGGCGGTCATCGGTGGTGCGCCAGCGGCCTCCGGGCCGGGCGCACCTTCCGTTTGCTGGAGCTGTTGGAGCGCAGCGTTAAGTTCCTGCTGATGCTGCCGCGCCTCGGCGTCGCGCTGCGCCTGCAACTGCTGCTGCGACTCGAAGCTCTTTACCTGCTGTGCGTTCGGCGCTGCCGGGCGCATGGGCATGGCGCTGGTGGGAGCACTCTTCTTGTTGCCACTCAGGAGGCTGGAGAGATTGGCGATGCCGATAAGCCCGATGATGACAACCAGGGCAATGACCACCGGCATACTCTTGCGCAGGGGAGGTTTGCTCTCCGGCTGGTCGGGCACGGTCGCAGGGGTCTTTTCGTTTGGCTCCGGCATGGCTACCTCGCTTCCTCGGTACGGTGAAACTCGACCTTCTGTTTACCGATAGCGAGATAGCCGTTATCCAGCTCTTTCGGCACGGTGTAAAGACCGTTCGAGAAATCGAAATTGATGAGCGATGGCTTTTTGTCCTTTACTTCATACAGAGCGGGCGTTTCCTGAAATTGCCCGCGCAGATACGTGAACTTGTCGTCACGCCATATCGTCTGCAACCCAAGCTCTTTGCCTTTCGACTTGTCCCATGTGTAGTCAAAATGCAGCGAGCCGGGATATTGGCTCCGATATGCTTCTTCTTTACTTTGCTCAGCTTTCAACGTCGCAGCTTCGGCGGCTTTCGCTGCGGCAGCCTCCTGCTTTACCTTGTCCAGCTCGGCGGCGGGTACAAAGACAGGCAGCTCGGCCAGCCTGTCCTTCGCGGCCTTATCGCCGGGTGAAATGAAGATTTTGGAATCGAAGTGGGGATCGTCGTCACCGGAGACCTCCCGTAACTGCAAGGTGTACTCATTGCCGTGGTCGGAGACGATATGAACGTCCGTCGTACTATTCGCCAACTTCGGCTTAATACTGATAAAGCGGCTGGCGACATGACCGCCATCGAAGACCCAATCCACGGTGTCACCCGCAAACACGTTAGCAACCTTCTCCTGATCGGGAAGCAGGATCAACGTGGATTGCAATAACCCGGCGCGAACCACAGGCGGCGCGTCCGCCTCGGACACGGTGATGGTGCGCGGCGCATTGGGCTGGAGATGCTTTGCGTCGGGAGTTCCGGGGCCAGAGGCAAAGGCGGCGGTGGAAGTAAAGGCAAGTCCACAGGTGACGAAGATAAGGATCGGCGGTTTCATGCTCTCTGTTCCTTTCGGTGGTTATGCAGATTCACCCTGGGCAAAGCGTGTAATGCCCTCGGTGAGTC
>DAIDGW010000189.1 GCA_027452245.1 Acidobacteriaceae bacterium | reverse complement strand
GACACTCTTCGCGTGGCACTTCCCAAGAACTATCGCCCGAAGGTGGACTACGCAGCGGCTCTCAAACTGAGTCTGTCGTGAGAGCATACGAATCTCGTTCATTTCTTGCACACGGATGAACTCATGAATCGTCGTACGTTTCTCATTTCGTCGGGCGCCGCAGGTGTCAGCGCCGTGTTTTCCACCTCCGCATCCGGCGCTGCTGCGGGACCGGAATCCGCGGAGCGATTGTCATGGAATAGCGGTCAACTGAAGTTTGAGTTTTCCGTTGTGGATGGGCGGCTCAGACAGCATCTATTCCTGCCCGTTGATGTCGAGCCTCCTAACAAATCCTCAGAGTGGGCGGGCGTAGAGTCAGCGCTTCTGTGCAGCGGAGAAGATTCGCCGGATTCCGAAATGAAGCAGTCCGCCGGATCGCCCGGGCAGCGCATGACGTTTGTAGCAAAGGACGAGCAGCAAAGCGAACGAGGGAGGACTCTCGTGTTGCGGCAGACAGATTCCGACCTGCATCTGGATCTTGAATCCCACTACGAAGCATTCGAAGGTCTGTCGATCGTGCGGCGCCACGTTGAGATCAGAAATACAGGCAAAGGGACGGTCGGAATCGAGTACCTCAGTTCGGCCATGCTCCACGCCCTGTCAGATCCAGTCCACTATGATCGCGAACTGCAAGTCTGGCTCGCATACAACAGTTGGATGGCTGAAGGACAGTGGCATAGTTTTCGGCCATCTGAGCTCGGCTTCGTGGAGAACATGCGCACAAGCTGGTCGCAGGCGTCGGCCGCGAGCGTCGGAAGCTGGTCAACGGAAAAGTATCTTCCCATGGCAATTGTCGAAAACGTCAGACTCGGTGTTGCGTGGTTTTGGCAGATCGAACACAATGGGTCGTGGTACTGGGAAGTGTCGAATTTTGCGGAGAGAGGCATTCGCGCCTCCGACGTTTATGCCTATCTTGGAGGCCCCGATCAACTCCACTCCCAGGCGTGGAAAAATCTGGAACCCGGCGAGACCTACAAGACGGTCCCAGTTGCGATCGGCTGCGTCCAGGGCGGATTCCAGGAGGCCGTGCAGGAGCTGACCAGATACAGAGAGCAGATCTGCGTGCGGAAGCGGCCAGCGCAGCATCTCACTTGTCCTGTCATTTTCAACGACTACATGAATTGTCTCTGGGGCGATCCAACCGAAGAGAAGGAGCTGCCTCTCATCGATGCTGCCGCTCAAGCCGGATGCGAGTATTTTGTGATCGACGCCGGATGGTACGCAGAGCAAAACGAGGACTGGTCATCGACAGTCGGGGCCTGGCAACCATCGAAGACGCGATGGCCGCACGGCATCCGCTACGTGCTCGATAAGATTCGCGAAAAGGGAATGGTTCCGGGTCTGTGGCTGGAGCCGGAAGTAGCAGGCAAGCACTCCCCGCTTGCGAAGAAGCCCGATAGCTGGTTCTTCATGCGGCACGGCAGGCGAGTCATTAAGAACTCTCGTCTTCTTCTCGACTTTCGTAACCCCGAAGTGCGGAGCTATCTCAATCGTGTCGTCGAAAGGCTGGTAACCGACTACGCCGTTGGCTACATCAAGATGGACTACAACACCGACACGCTGGAAGGCACCAGCCTGAATTCCGACAGTCTGGGCCAGGGTCTGCTCGAACACAACCGCGCTGTTCTCAGCTGGCTCGATGGTCTTCTCGATCGCTATCCGGAACTCGTCATCGAAAACTGCGGAAGCGGGGGCGGTCGGATGGATTACGGCATGCTCTCTCACACGCAGCTCCAGTCCTGCACCGATCAGGAAGAGTATTTACGCCTTCCCGCAATCGCGACAGGCGCATCCGCAGGAGTAGTCCCCTCCCAACTTGCCGTCTGGTCCTATCCTCGTCAAGGGGCAGATGCAGATCAGGCGAGCTTCAACATGGTCTCGGCCATGCTTCTGCGCATCCATCAGAGCGGGCATCTGGCACGCCTCGATGCCCCGGCCGCGTCTCAGGTAAAAGAAGGCATCCGCGTCTACAAGGAGATCATCCGCGAACATATTCCGGATGCGGTGCCGTTCTATCCACTCGGCATGCCCGATGTCACAAACGCCATGAAGCCCATCGCGCTCGGCATACGATCGCCGAAGCGCTCCTTTCTCGCGGTGTGGCGAATCGACGGAGATGCGGAAGTTCGTTTGCGAGCCACGAAGCCTGCCGAGATCATTTATCCGACAGATCTCGAAATCACGATCCGTCAAACCGGCGAGGAATGCGTCGTAGTTTTTCCACGGCCAAGAATGGGATGCGTGCTCTCCCAATAAAACCTGGCGCACTTCGACTCAACACAGATCCAACGATCGACCATCAAGTGTGAACAAACGTCGGTGCTCTTGGCCTATCTGAAGCGGTGGTACGTCCAGTATCTATAACCCTTCGGGCGAAAACCTAATCCACGCCGATCGCGACTCTTCTCTATTTCTATTTCCCCAAAAAACAAAGAGGTTGTTATCCGCTCATCTGGGTCGTCGCGTCATTGCTTGAAACAAGTTGGACCAAACTGTACCAGGTTTCGATGAAGATCGAAACGATCTGAGCCGGCTCAGGGCTAAGTCTAGCTAAGGCGGCCCAAATCAAGCGGCATCTACGCGCAGAGGCCGTTTCGGCATCGCAACCCTAGAATCAAGCCGAGTCGGCTTCCAGTTCCTGACCTTCGAGCTGCATGTCTGCGTTAACTGTCACTTCTGGCGCAGACTTCCTACTCTCTCGGGCGGATTGCAGGAAAAAGCTGAGAATTACCGCTCCAAACGCCACAGCCGAAAGATAAACGATGAATCGCGGCAGATACGTGCCGGCGCGATCATACAAGTGCCCGATCCAGAGCGGACCAGTGGCGCCCCCGATGGCATAAGCGGTCCAGGTAAGGCCGTACAACACTGAGAAATGCCGGCGGCCGAAATAGCGCGCAAGCAAGTAAGGTCCTACGTCGGCTTCGCTACCGAGTCCGACTCCCAGAACCGCCGCCCCCAACAGAGCTGTCCATGCGCTATCAGCAAAAGCGAGAATGAGCGTCCCCGCGGCCGCCAAGGCCAGAACAAGTGTCTGGATACGCTCCGGCGAGACCCGATCGATGGCAAGGCCGATGCCGAGCCGGCCGAGGATTCCTGCTCCCCCGCGGACTGAAAGAGCGAGCGCGGCAGTGGCTGCAAGCAAGCCATGTTGAGTGAGCATGGGGGCGAGGTTGGTGACCAGGCCGTTTTCGCTGAATGCGGAGAGGATGGTGATGACGGCGAGGATCCAGAATGCGGTGGTCCGCATCGCCGCACGGACGGTCATTCCCCTGTCAGCGTGGTGTTCGGCGCGGACGATCGCAGCTTCCGGCCGATTACGCACGAGGAGGGCAGAAAGCGGCAGGCCTAGCAGGGCGATACCTCCCAACAATAAAAAGCCGCTGCGCCATCCGTGATGTTGAATCATCCACTGGGTGAGCGGTGGAATCAGGATGGAGCCAATACCGCTGCCGGTAAGCATAAGTGCGAGGGCAACTCCTCTGTGGGTTGTGAACCAGGTAAGAACGGTGCGCGTGTAGGCGAATTGCGCTGTGGCGTTTGCGACTAAGCCGATCACAAAAAATGTAAGGTAGAACTGAACGATATTCGGCGTCAAGCGGCTGAGCGTGGCAAGTCCGGCGGCGAAAACCAAAATCCCGGGAAGGATGATACGTCGCGGGGGATATCGATCGAGCAATATGCCGATGAGGGGCGAGACAAGCGCCACCGTAATGGCAGCCAGTGCGAATGCTCCGCCCATCGCCTCTCGCTTCCAACCAAACGCCGAATGCAGCGGATCGAGGAACAGGCCAAACGTGTACGGAACAATGGGAGCGAAACTCACCATCACGCCGGTGCAGGCGGCCGCGAGAACGCCCCATCCTGGATAGCTGATCGAGTTCTCTTCGTCTGAATTCTGGAGCGCCGTCTTCATTCTTTACCGATCCGTCGAGCCATGGTAGTGAGCAGCTTTGGCCGCACCGACGGGCGCGTCCATGGACACTCTGCGATGCAGATGCCGCAGGATGCAGCTTCGGCGAAATAGGGTATGCATTTGTCAAAATTCACATACCATTTCTCGACGCCGCGCACCATCTGCTTCTGCGGTGTGATGGCGCCGGGTGGGCATGCTTGCGTGCACACCTCGCAGCTTGCGCAAAACTCATCGGCGCCGAACTGAACGGGCGAAGTGGCAACAAGGGGCATGTCCGTCGTTACACCAGCTAGCCGGACACCTGCTCCGAAGCGCGGGCTAATGAGCGATCCGTGCTTGCCGAGTTCGCCGAGCCCGGCGGCAATTGCAGGCGGAATGAGCAGCAGCGCACTGGCCATCGGCCCCGGGTACGGATCGGCGTCATAGCCCTGCGAACGAATCCAGTTGGCCAGCGCATAAGAGACCCTTGTACCCCTGGCATATTGATCGCCCACATCACAAACACCGATACCATTGGTTTCATCGGAAGGAACCTCGCGGAGGCGCTCGTAGTCATGCGCCAGAGCGAGGATGATGACCCGCGGATGTTCGATAGTGTAGCCCTGATACACATAATGCGTATGCATCGCGGCCATCCCGATATCATCCGCCTCGTGCGTCAGACCGAAACGCTTTGCCGCTTCGGAAAGCTCTTCAGCAGAAGACGCGTTGCGGTTTGCAGCAACAGGGATCAGCTCGGGATAGGTGTAGGCACCCTGAAATGCCTCCATCGAACCGGGGCATTTGCGTGAGTTCTTTCGCGCCAGGAGCTGCAAGTCGCCCCACGGATGCTGATCCGGAGGATGCCAGAAGAATGGAGAAGGGCGGCGAGACGTGGTCTCCCCGACACCGTTGATTGAGTTGCCGGAAACGCGCACAAGTGCGACGGTTTCCGGCTGAGGCTTCCAGGTTCCGCGCTTTGGCCGCCGCGGATTCAAAACCTCAGTCATAGGTGGCCTCCCATGCCCCCGGGGTACGGGGATGAAATCCCGAAGCCATTGGCGATGCGATTGAACGCCGCAAACAGGGATACAACGTGGACGGCTTCGGCAATTTGCGCTTCCGTCCATCCGGCTTGCATGGCTGCTTCCACATCAGAGCGGGTGACAGGGGGAGAATTTGCGTTTACCTTTGCGGCGAGTTTCAGTAGAGCCAGTTCCGACTCGGTAAAGAGGTCGGAATCCAAGTCCGCGTGGTGGAGGGCGCGGAGCATTTCAGCCGATCCACCGTGCACGCGAAGGAATGCTGCGTGGCTATCGGCGCAGTATTGGCATGCATTCTGCTGCGAGACATACGTAGCCATCATCTCCTTGTGCCGACGGCTCAATAGGCTCTCGCCGAATAGCAGGCCCTCGGCGATCTGCATCATTCCTTTGAGCAGGACAGAGTTGGTGGCGAAGCACAGCACAATCCCCGGAAGATCGGGCCGGGCAAACCGCTCGCGGTAATCGGCGAACAATGCCCTGACCTCGGCGTTGGCTGTGCGCTCATCCACCATGGGCAGATTCGTGGAGGAAGGCGCTACTCTAAGCTTTGCGCAAGCCATTGCCGCGCCGTTGTCTTCAAACATTGCTACCTCAGTTGATTCAAATCTTGCTAATACATGAACTTCAACGCGAACTGCACCTGGCGCGGAGCCTCCGCTTCAAGGATATGGTTGAACGTCGGCGAGCTGATATCGCTGTCGGGCAGACGGAAATTCGTGCGGTTCAGAAAGTCAAACAGCTCCGCGCGGAATTGGAGTTGCTTTGATTCAGTCACGTTGAAGTTCTTGAGCGCGGCAAAATCCCAATCAGCATACGCAGGGCCGATATTCACGTTGCGTCCTTCCGTGCCAAACTGCCCCGCGTTCGCTACGGGATCGAGTCGCTGGAAAGCGCTGGTGTTGAGCCACGCGTTAACCGCGCGCGGCCCGTTATTAGAATTGCCGACCAGATTGGGCCGCTGCGCGGAGAATCCCGTGATCTCCGGCGCGCTGCCTTGCGCCGCAACGTCATTCGAGTCGAAGACCGTGAAGGGCGTGCCGCTCATCAGCGTGGCGATTCCATCCAACTGCCATCCCCCCAACGCGGACTGGTACCAGTTCTGCGCATGGCTCCAGAACGGAAGCGCCCATTCATAGCTCCCGACAAATCGGTTGCGCGCATCGAACAGCGAAAGCCCACGCTCTGCTGCAAGATTAAACGGATCTTGGGCGAGATCGTTTTCGCCTGCTACAGGCTTCGCTTCCGATCCGGTGATGTTGAACGACGAAACATCGTCGATCGTTTTCGACCACGTGTACGAGAGGAGGAATGACAGCCCGTGGCTGAACCGCTTGCGCAGCGACGCCTCCATCGCGTTGTATGCGGAGTTGGCGATGCCCGCGATTTCGCCGGTCGATGAAAACAGGCAACTACTCGGCGGATCAGCCAGCGTGCAGCCGGAATAAAGCCGCCGCTGATCGGCATTGCTGGAATTTGAAATCGGCTGGCCATTAACGTATCCAGGAACGAATACTGCCGGGTTCGCTTCGATAAAGCGCGGCAGATGCGTGCCCTTCGTGCCCACGTATCCGATCTCGAAATGCAAATTGGATCCGAACGAGTGCTCAAGGTTCAAGTCCCAATCCTGCGTGTAAGGGAGCGTCAACGTCGGCGACAGAGTCAGGTTTGTGAGTGGGGTGGAGAACGTTCCGACGGCCGGAGGATTGCCGTTGAATGGATTGGCGAAGTTCGGTAGGGTCACCTGCGGCGTACCCAGGTATGGTGGCGCGCTGATCGGCGCCTGCAAAGGCCCACCTTGTCCGGTGTAGTAGGGCTCATAGAAAATGCCGTACGACGAAGTGATCAGCGAATTGCCATGACCACTCGGATCCCACGCGATGCCGACGCGCGGCGCAAATGCCTTCATGTCGGTTGGAATGAGGCCGGCAGGCACACCTGGATCGCCCGGATACAGCAACCCCGCCGGCGCATTGGGCAAGACCTGAGACTTCTTCCCGGGCTCGAACAATGACATGCGGTTATGGATTTCGGTGTACGGTTGGGGCAGCTCGTAACGCAATCCGGCATTGATTGTGAAGCGCGACGAAACCTTGTAAGTATCCTGTACGTACCAGTTCGCATTGTTGCCGCGAATACCACGCGAGAAATCGCCGATGCCCTGCAGGAAGACGATGGGTTGCCCGACGAGGAAGCTGGCGAATGCGTCCGTTACCGGGAATGGCACGAACACGAAAAAGCCATTTGTGGCGATGCCTTGCAGCACGTTGATCTGCTGATGCTGGTATCCGCCGCCGAATTTCAGCTCGTGCTTGCTGCGCACCCAACTCAGCGATCCGGAGTAATCGAAGACGTTTTCGTAGGTATTGCGTGGGCCGGTAATCGGATCGCCAACCGTAGAATAGCCATTCACCTGAATGAATGGAGGTCCAGCAGCGATAGCGAGACTCGGCTGGTATTGAAATCCAAGGCTTGACGGCGACTGATGGTTCTCGTGCTCCCCGAAGAGGAATTTGTTGCGCAGGAATGAGAATCGCGCCACAGCGATGAGAGTGGGCGAAAAGACGTGTGTTTCTTCCGCCACAAAGTTCTGCGCGCGCTGGTCTTCGCCTACCGGGAAGCCAGGCACGCTAGCGCCGCCGGGCGATAGCGGATCGACCTGGGAGAGCTGGTTGAACATGTACCGGAAGTTCAGCGTGTCGCGTGGATTGAGGTAATGGTCGATCTTGATGCCGAACTGATCCGTATTGTTGCTTAAGGTTTGCGTGGTGGAGAACAGATTTGTACCGGCGTTCGGAAGCGGGAAGAAGCTTAGCAGGTTTTGTGACACCGAATTAAATTGGGTCTGCGGCACCTGGTTATTGGGGTACGGCGCATTGGCGAAGACGTTGAAAAGCTGGTGCGCCGGGTTGTTGCAGAAGCCGGCCGTGAAGCCCTCTGGGCAGAGCTCGGAGAAGTCGCCGGTACGCTCCCTTACCGATGGCACTGTGGTCAGTGCTGTTTCGCCCTGGCGATTGCGGAAGCCTTCATAGTAGCCGAAAACGAACGTCTTATCCTTTTTGATCGGTCCTCCGACCGTGGCGCCAAACTGGTTTTGCTTCAGCGGCTCCTTCGTCAGCGCGAAATAATTGTTGGCATCAACTGCATCGTTGCGCAGGAACTCCCATAAGGTCCCGTGAACATGGTTCGTACCCGACCGCGTGATGATGTTCGTCGTGGATCCTAACGCATTTCCGAACTCTGCATTCGCGTTAAGCGTGATGATGCGGAACTCGGCGATCGCGTCCACCGGAGGTTTCAGCACGAATCCGCCGTCGATTCCGTTGAAGTTGTTCGCGCCGTCGATCAGAAAATTGTTTGATTCGGGTCGCTGGCCATTGACCGCATAAGCCTGTCCGCTGCGCAGCGATCCACCCGCTTCGGCTATCCCAGGCGTCAAAGGGACGACTCCCGGCTGCAACAGCCCAAGTTGTGAAAAAATGCGCCCGTTCAGCGGCAGATCTACCAACTCTTGCTGTTGCACTACCTTGCCCAAGCTGGTGACGGTTGGCTCAATCAGTTTCGCATCGGCGGACACTAGCACCTGCTCGTTTTCCGATCCGACCGCGAGTCGTGGTGACACTGAAGCCGTCTCGTTCACGTTGAGCGTGATGCCGTCCTGCACGTATTCCTGGAAACCTTTCGCCAAGGTTTGCAGGCGGTAGTGTCCGACCGGGAGTTCCAGTAGAACGTAGTTGCCGTTGCGGTCGGTGGTGGCCGTGCGCGACAGGCCCGTCTCCGCCTGCCGTGCTGTAACCGCAGCGCCCCGGATGACAGCACCGCTCGGGTCCGTGACGGTACCGCGAATATTTCCCGTGATCTGCTGAGCAGACGCACTGAGGCAAGAAAGTGTTACAAATGCCAGCACATTGCGAACGATGTTCATGTTGTTTTCGGCCTCTCCCGGAAGATGTTGCACTACAAACAGAGTGCCGTCGTGGTTCGCGTGACACCCTGTGGACATCAATGGCCATGACGTATGCGCGCGAGAACGCGCCGTATCGTCAAACGCTCCATGAGTTAGAGAATGCTGGCGGGGATCACCAGGAGCAGGGATCTGCCCACGTTCAGGGGAAGAAATCGTGTGGCAGGCTGCACGGAGGAACAGTATTGGGTAAGTCGATGCACTGTCTTGCATCGGTCGATGGGTGGCTAACTCAATCGTTCGGTGGAGTCTTATTCCTAATTAGCCAACGCATGATTGCGCAAGACTCTCAGCGAACTCACCTTGGCGATAGAGGAGGCATTGCCTATGGCTCAGGAAAATAGCTGATGCTCACTATCTTTGCGACGATTTCAGATACCCATGCTCGGCCAGA
>DAIDGW010000188.1 GCA_027452245.1 Acidobacteriaceae bacterium | reverse complement strand
GCTCACAAACCTTTCCAGAATCCTCGAAACCGCACCCACGTTTTCCCTCATCATCTGCAGGTGATTTCCGGGAATAGTCACAACATCAAGCTTTCTCACAAACGGCGCCCATACGGGCACAGGATCTGAAGGAAAGTCTGACGTTACCGCGGAGCGCACAAATTTCACTTCGCCATCGTAGAAACTAACCCGATAACTTCGAAGTGCACGGTATTGCGCCGCCTTTATCCTTTGGAACGAGCCTTCGAATGACTCTCCACCTGTCGAGAAAACCGGCGCCTCGCGCCTGCCGGCAAATACAGATCGTAGGCGCCGTTTCGCCAGCCTCCAGTCCAAACGTATCCGCTGATCAAATGAAAGCTGGTGTCGATCCGGATACGAATCCAGCATGACAAGTAACCCGATCTTCTCGCCAAGCGCCCAAATTCTCCTCGCCAGTTCGAGAGTGACCAAACCTCCCAAAGAATATCCGATCAGGTAGTAAGGTCCGATCGGCTGGGTACGCCGAACCTGGTGCAGATGATATTCCGCCATTTCTTCAATGGTCTCAAGCGGATTGCTGAGTCCGTCGATTCCTCTCGCCTGCATCCCATACACTACCCGGTCCAGATTCATGCATTTGACGAGGTCCGCCAAATCCATTACCGTACTGCCCAGTCCGTGGGCCATGAATATCGGGGGGCCCTCCTTACCTGCGTTCAATTTGAGGAGTGACGGAATTGGCACGCTTCTCTGTTCGGACAAGAACTCCACCAATTCCGCGATGGAAGGAGCTTGGTACAGTACGAGCGGAGAAATCTCACGACCACAAACAGAGGAAATCTCGCGTGCCAGCCGTTCAGCCATTGACCGGTCTCCGCCAAGTTCCAGGAAATCTGACTCAAGCGCAAAAGACCGGCCCGGAAACACACCCTGCCAAAGGGGAATCAACTGATCAGCGGTCACCGAAACTGAAGCATCTCTCATCGAAATCTACGCGGAAGACGTATGCCGGAGATTATCTCGCACACCCTCGAATCGAAGCGAATGATTCCCCCCTCACCCAACTCTTCCCCTCAGCAATTGAACGTGCAGTGAATTATTCGCTGGCTGTGTGCCGCTTGTGTGTCAATTGATTGTCAGGAAGCAGGCCCCATAAAAAGGGATCTCGTAGAGAAAGCGAGGATCGATACTCCGAACTTTGCCAACGCGGCACATGGGTTGAGCCGTTACTTCGGGAGTGCCGGACTTGGCAGGCATGATGCACTCGCGACCGCCTACGCGGATTTATCAATCCATGCAGGCACAGGCGGTACATCGACACCTTTATGGTCCTTACCGTAGCTGCTGGAATCATGTTCCTTTTGAGTTTCCTGTTGAAGAAGAATGATCCCGGTGCCAGTGGGGTACACGTAGGCGAATGACTGTCGCAGTTGAGTAAAAGGTCGGATTCATGGTCTATATCATCACTATTGAACGCGAGTACGGGTGCGGCGGAGGCGAGATAGCGCAGCTCGTGGCGAACCGTCTGGGCTGGAAATTATGGGACCAGCACTTAACGGAGGAGATCCCGCGCCTCGTAAATGCGCCCAAACTGAGCCTCGTCGATCGCGAGACTATCCTCAAGACTACCAGGGGTGTAGTTGAAGACGCAGCCAAGATGGGGAATTGTGTCATCCTGGGTAGAGGGTCGCAGCAGTTCCTTAAGAATCGGCAGGACACGTTGCGAATTTTCCTCTACGCCCCAAGAGCAGATAAAGTCCGGCGGCTCTTATCCAGAGGAAAAAGCGAGAAGGATGCCGAAGAGTTGGTCGATAGCGTGGATGGAGAACGCGCTGATTTTGTGCGGAAGTATTTCAGCGCCGACTGGCCGGACCGCCCCATTTATCATGCCATGCTGAACACCGCGATCGGTGACGAGTGCACCGCCGATATGATTCTGAGCCTTGCTCAAACTTATCAGAGAAGGTGCTCTGCATGATCACTATTCAGGAGCACGTGAGATTTCCCAGGTTCTGGGCAGCCGAAGCATCTCTCGTTGAAATCTGAGGGGACCGTCGGACCGATTCTGAAGATTATCGCGCATACAAAGATGCTCATTTGCCACCACGATCTGAACGTACAGGTTGCGCAGAAACCGGCGTTCGCTGAACTTCAGCCGCCCGTCGTGGTCATTTCACATCTTTGACAAGATACAGGTCCGACAGCGTGCGCCCGTACTCATAAACGTAGTTATTGCCATCGGGGGTGATCAGAATCGCACTGATATCGGTTACCCCGGATACATCGGGCGGCACTAGCTTCTTCCAGGGCTGTCGGCGGCGGTTGGCCAAATCCACCTTGAACACTTCCGTGGGGACCTCGCCCAGATAATAGGCGAAGATTGAGCGTCCATCGGCCGACCAGGCAATCGGGGCCTCCCCCACATCCAGACCCGGAATGGGATGAAGTTCGCCGCCGTCGACCGAGACCTGAGAGGGCTTCTGGTCGGGACCGACGCACGCGACCTGCTTGCCGTCGGGCGAGATGGCAAACAGACTTGCGTTCACACCTTCGGGAGTAATCGCACGGGGAGGGCCTCCGCTCGTGTCCTGCACATAGAGCCGCACGCCTTTTCCCGGTTCATCTCCGCCGAACAGCATGTGCTTGCCGTCCGGAAACCAGCGGACCCACAAATGATTGATGTTGTCTTTAGTGAGTGCCCTTTGCTCACCCGCGCCAGTCGGAATCAAAAACAGCTGTACCGGCGGTTGGGGCAAGCCGCCGATCACCCATTTCGTATCCGGCGAAAGAGCGAAGCCATTACCGTCGCCGAGCCGTACTGCCGGAGATCCATCAGTTTGGCGCAAATACGCCGCGTAGTTTTCTCCTCCCGCTTCGCCGGACTCGGTAAACAGCAGAATCTTTCCGTCCAACGATAGATCCTTGGGTGCCGACCAGTCCATCCAGGAAAGGTCCCGCTCTTTGGAACTTCCCGGGGTGGTTCCGACCATACCCACACGAGGAACATCGCGCGTGACCAGCACTCGGCCATCGCGTGCCACATCCTGCAGGGTGAGGGTGCCAGGTTCGCGAGCCAGCAAGCGCTCCCTGCCCGACATGTTCACCGCGGAAAGATAGCGTCCATAGCCAACTCTCGTGCTGGAGAACCACACCTCTTTCCCGCTCGGCGACCAACCCAGTCCCCAGGCAGTCTCCCAGCCGGTTGAGAGAGTCTTCTTTTTTCCGCTCAGATCAACGATCGCAATCGAACCAGCGTCGTCACGCCGGACCGGATGCTCAATAAATGCCACCATATTGCCGTTGGGAGAAACTCGTGGATGGCTGATCCATCCACCGGTCTCGTACAGCACTTTTCCGATCGGATACTCAAGCCGACTCTGGCCCTCCATATCTCGCACAACCGCGAAGTTCGTCCCGTCCGGAGACCAATCCGCCCATTGGACGTGCTCCAGCACTTCGCGAGGAGCGCCTCCTCCAAGCGGCACACGGCCCAGTGTTCCTTCGTTGATATAAGGGTCCACATTGTGGCTGCGTAGCAAGACCGCCATCTCTCCGTCAACGGAGATCGATAGGACCTCTGCTTTCGACAAACCAAACGGACGCGACTCTGGGCTTTCCGGGCGGGTGGTATAGAGCTCAACCGGGTTGCCCTCCCAAGCTGCACTGTAGACGATTGTCTTGCCGTCAGGCGCAAAGCGTGCCATGCGAATCGTTCCACCCCGGAACGTCAGCTGGTGATAGGTCGGTGGAGTGATGCTGGCCGAAAGCCCTTCCCGCTTCCCCGCCCAGTACGCCGCGGCCATGAGTGCCAGAATTACAAAAGGCAGCCCGATGAATGTTCGCCAGCGAACGGGAGCTTTCCCTGCCTGAGCCGCGGGAACCTGAGCGGAGGCGGAACCTTGTGCGGCCTCCGGAAGCGCCGGAGATGCCAGGGAAGATGCATGCGAATCGGTTTCGCGCTTGAGACGCTGCAAGTCAACCCGAAAATCTGACGCGCTCTGATATCGCAGCTTGGCATCTTTTTCGAGTGCCTTATTCAGTATCTCTTCCAAGCGAGCGGGCAACTGCGCATTGATCTTGACCGGCGAGATGGGTTGCCGGTGCAGAATCGAATCGAACACTGCCGCGGTGGTCGTTCCTGAAAACGGCTGTCGGCCCGTAGCCATTTCATAAAGAACGATGCCCAGGGAGAACAAGTCTGTGCGACCGTCGAGTTCCTCGCCCATGGCTTGTTCCGGCGACATGTACGAAACCGTTCCCAAGGCAGAACCCGGACTTGTGAGGAGCTTGGGATCGGGTGCCGTTGGCATCGAGTTGTTAAGGTCCTGGGCAAATTGCTGCTCAGACGCATACTTTGCCAGACCGAAATCGAGAACTTTGGTCTGGCCGGTCCGGCTCATAAATATGTTGGCCGGCTTGATATCCCGGTGAATAATGCCGCGTGCGTGTGCCGCCGCAAGTGCATCAGCCACGGAGATGGCCACGTCGAGAATCTCCGACACCCGCATCACCTTCGTTTCCATGCGGTGTTTCAACGTCTGGCCTTCAATGAACTCCATCGCGATATACGCGGCACTGCCCTCTTCGGCGATGTCGTAGATCGTGCAGATATTCGGATGATTGAGGGCCGAGGCCGTCTGTGCCTCTCGCCGGAAGCGCTCAAGCGCAGCGGGATCCTGCGCGGTATCGTCGGGAAGAAATTTCAGCGCGACGATGCGATGCAGGCGGGTATCTTCAGCCTTATAAACCACTCCCATGCCACCGCCGCCCAACTTCTCAAGAATGCGGTAGTGCGAGATAGTCCGGCCGATCATGGAGTCAGGCCATGTTAGGCAGGACGGGCAAGCAAGTCAATGCTGACAAAGCTCCGGTGTTGGGCATTCGGCCGCTCAGTACAAAGATGAACCTATTGCAGCTTGGCGTATTCGCCCTTGGCTTGTTTGAGGATGGGGATAAGGCAGCGAAGCCCCTAGTTCACGACGAGCGGCGCGGTAACGCTGCCTATCTTTCCCGTAACGTTGTCCCGAATGACGACTCTCACGGTGTATTGCCCGGGGGCAAGTTCCAGCGCGTTTTTCATGTCGATCCCGTTATTCCGTGCAGAGGCCATCTGCGCATCGGGCACATGTGAGGTCACGGACTGTCCTACCGTAACGGCTGCCTTGGTAGTTTTGCCGTCGTTCAGGTACGCGGTTGCCGCATAATCGAAATTCAGGACATTCTGCCGGTTTTCGGCCTCAATCGAGATTCCTCCGGGCGGCATGTGGATCATGAACTCAGCCTTCCTCTTTGCGGCACTGCCGGAAATTCCCAGCCACCTCACGGTCATTGGCACTCCCGTACCTTCGATAGGGGACACCAGAGCATTGGCCAGGTCCGCGGTCCGGGTCGCATCAGGATTCATGCTGGCGTTGGTCACGAAAAACCCCTCTCGCGCTCGGACCTCCAGCCCCTTCTGGTCTGTCTTAACCTTCAGTTGCCGCCATCCAGCCTTGTTGTTGTGCGTGTTGAGGTAATAGCTGGCGAGGTAGTACGAAGAAGCGTCGTCGGCCGCACGCTTGAAACTGGTGGTCAGATCATTCGAGTTGTAAAACGCTTTTCCGCCCGTCATGTCAGCCACTTGGTTCATGGTATCGATGGTCGACTGCTGGTAACCATTGAGATTGCTGATCTGGTCAGCTAGTTTCGGCCCCGTACTGGAGGAAACCGCCATGGCACTGTTCTCCACCAGGCCACGAACATCTACCGGATAAATAGAAACCTGGGCCGCAGCCAGAGCCTGAAAGGTGCGCTCGTAGAGCGGCATGAGATAGCCGCTCCTTGGAACCTGTGCCGGAGAGGGAATCAGAAAGGGAAATCCACCGGTCGCCCAGATGAGCGACTTGCGTCCCGGCACACCCGCCAGCGACCAGGCAATTTCGAGAAAGGCGTTCAGGGTCTCTTGGATCGCCTGCGGCTGCTGGAATGCGGCACTAATCGTGTCGCCGTAAGCAATGAAATTTCGGGCTGCCAGGAGTGGCCGGTTGATGTCAACTTGGCTACTGGGGAAATCAGGCATGTCCCCGGCCGCCGCTTTCGCCTTTGCGTTTTCGCTTAGACCTTGCGTCACAGGGGGTTCGCCACTGGCCTGTTTGAGCACGCGCACCAGTTCTTCCCGGTCACTGGTAAGTCCCTGAATCACCTTGATTCCGTGCCTGCTCATGACCATCAAGGCGACAACCTGGCCCGCATCCAGATTGCCTGCAAGATATTTCACAGCCGCGCGGCGGCCGGTGTATTGATCAAGAAAAGGTGTGTTAATGGTATCCAGAGCAATCACGGTGACGTTTCGCGCCTGTTGGTCCGACAGAGCCAGATTTGTGAATTCACCCCTCGCGGTTGGGGGTGGCGAAATCCTTGTGTTCGTAGTAACGAACTCTTCCAGGTCGGCGATGTTTTGTTCCTTTCCGTTCTCGAAGATGTGGAAGTCGTGCTTCGTCAGCCCGTGAATGTGCTTGCCGCTCTTGCCCGTCACTACAATCGGGACTTGCACCAGAATGGTCTGCGCGTGGAATTTGACCTTGCCTTCCTTATCGGCACTGGTAGAACTGACTTGCGCTGTGCTTGTGCGGTCGGGAGCGGAATACCTGAAGGGCGCCACGACAGGATCAGGCGCACCTGGATTATTCGGAGCGGTAATGTCCCCCGTCTGCCCAAAGGCTAGAGCCGAGAACATAAGAA
>DAIDGW010000187.1 GCA_027452245.1 Acidobacteriaceae bacterium | reverse complement strand
TCGCCGATCAGTCCGGCGAGCGTTCGGGCAAGCTCCGCGATGCGCTGATATTCGGCCGACTCGAAGAACTCGCGCGTCAGGTACTTGGTGCCCGGGATGCCGTGTTCGGTCTTTCGGATCATGACGCGCGCGCCGTGTCCTGCGCTGGCCTCGCGCAGTTCGACGGCATAGGCGCGCGCAGCGTCATTGAGCATGTTGAGACTGTCGTGCAGCTGGGCGGCCCATCCGCGCAGCCAGTCCGTCTGGTCGAACTGCTCGGCCCGGACCACGGGCAGATAGATCAGCTGCTCCAGCAGACGGTCATCGTAGCGGCGCGACCAGCGTTTGATGATCGCTTGGACGTCGGTGTATTGCCGGGCAAGCGCCTCGAGCCCGGGTCCCTGCAGCGGGGGTGCTTCCCGATTGACGTACAGCGCCGCACCCTCGAGCGCTGAGTTCAACAGCACCGCATCGAGCTCCGGCTCGTCCTTGACGTACATCTCCTGCTTGCCGCGTTTCACCTTGAACAGCGGCGGCTGTGCGATGTAAATGTGTCCGTGCTCGATCAACGCGGGCATCTGGCGATAGAAGAACGTGAGCAGCAGCGTACGAATATGGCTGCCGTCAACATCAGCATCCGTCATGATGATCACGCGGTGGTACCGGAGCTTCCCGAGGTCGAAGTCGTCTTTGCCGATTCCGCAGCCGAGCGCGGTGATCAGCGTGCCGACTTCTGCCGATGAGAGCATCTTGTCGAAGCGGGCCTTTTCGACGTTGAGGATCTTGCCCTTCAGCGGCAGGATCGCCTGCGTGCGCCGGTCGCGGCCCTGCTTGGCCGAGCCACCGGCCGAATCACCCTCGACGATGAAGATTTCCGACAGCGCCGGATCCTTCTCCTGGCAGTCGGCGAGTTTTCCGGGCAGTCCGGCTACGTCGAGCGCGCCTTTGCGGCGCGTCATTTCGCGCGCCTTGCGGGCCGCTTCGCGGGCGCGGGCCGCCTCGATGATCTTGGCGACGATGGCTTTGGCTTCCTGCGGGTGTTCGAGCAGAAAGTCCTGCAGCTTCGCGCTTACCGCCGCTTCCACGATCCCCTTGACCTCCGAGGACACCAGCTTGTCCTTGGTCTGCGAGGAGAACTTGGGGTCGGGCAGCTTCACGGAGAGAATCGCGGTCAGCCCCTCACGCGCATCGTCGCCGGTGGTCGGGAGCTTGTCCTTTTTGGCGGACATTTCCTTTTCGATGTAATCGTTGAGCGTGCGCGTCAGCGCGCTGCGGAATCCCGCCAGGTGGGTCCCGCCGTCCTTCTGCGGGATGTTGTTCGTGTAACAGAACATGCTTTCCTGGTAGGAATCATTCCACTGCAGGGCGACCTCCACCGATACCGGGCCATCCTGGGTCTTGAACCACGGGATGGATTCCTGAATCGGCGTTCGCGAGCGGTTCAGGTATTTGACGAACGCCTGCAGTCCGCCCTCGTGCTGGAACACGTCCGATTTGTTCTCGCGCTCGTCGACCAGCTCAATGCGCACACCGGAATTGAGGAACGAGAGCTCACGCAGCCGCTTGGCGAGAATTTCGTAGTTGAACTGGATGTGCGTGAAGATCTGGGCGCTCGGCTTGAAGCGAATGGTGGTGCCGCGCTGCTCCGAGGGCCCGACGGCCGCGAG
>DAIDGW010000186.1 GCA_027452245.1 Acidobacteriaceae bacterium | reverse complement strand
AGCGGCGTATTCAGCGAAGTATCGTTGGAGTCGGTTCCGTTGATCAGGAACGAGTTCTGCTGGGTTTCCGAACCGTTGGTGGAATAAGCGCCGTTACCGAAGCGGTCGGAAGTGGCCTGCACGCCGGGCTGCAACTGCATCAACTGCGTCCAGTTGCGGCCGTTCAGCGGCATATCCACGATCTGGTTGCCCGTGACCACCGTATTCAACTGCATGCTGGTGGTTTCGACCTGTGTCGGATTGGCTTCCACGGTCACCTGCTCGCTGACCGCGCCCAATTCCAGCTTCACGTTCATCGCATAGACCTGGTCGAGGTCCAGCTTGATGCCGCCAAGTTGATACGACTTGAAGCCCGAAGCTTCCACCGACACCTGGTAGGTGCCGATCTGCAACTGCGGAAATACAAAGCTGCCGGTGCTCGAAGTCGTCGCCCTGGTGGCAATGCCAGTCAGGGAGTTGGTCGCCGTTACCGTTGCATTCGGCACAGCCGCGCCGCTGGGATCGGTCACCGTCCCGCGAATGCTGCCGTACAGGTTATCGCCGAATGCCAGCTGGGCCGGCAGGCAGAGGAGCAGAAGAGCCAGAAACGCAACCACCATGCGCGGGCCCTTGCGCTCAAAAGTCGAGATGAATGGAAAATCTAGCCGCATTGAATTCCTCCTGGAACACGAGCTGCACCGTCGGCTCGCCATAAATCGAATCGATCAAACTTCAGAATTGCCTGGGTAGAGCTGAAAACTGGGAGCACACACCCAAAACGACCAATGCAACTGGCATTCCAACATTAACGTCATGTTATTGTTGTTTAATATCAATCACTTAGAGGATTCAATGCAGCCGCGACTCCAGAAAACCGGATGGCCACCTCAGTGGAAATACGGATTATTGTAGAGCGGCGTTGAAAAACTCAGCGAAAACTGCGGTCCGGCGCCCGCCAGTATGAATACCGCTACCTAGCCCGTTACTTATTGATGAACATCAGACGTAAACGGATCGAGCAGGGCTTAAAACTGCGACCTCACACTCTCTCCTCGAAGCCTCGTTTTTTCCTGCTGCTACAATCGGCTCTCGTGACCCGCTCCTCGCATCGCGAATCTCGCGGCGCCGCACGCCCCGCAGCCGTCGAAGCTCCAGCCGTCGCTGTTCCCATGCTCGATCTGCGCCGCCAGTACGAGCAAATTCAGCAGCAGGTGCTCGCCGCCGTCGGACGCGTCTGCGCATCGCAGCATTACATTCTCGGCCCGGAAGTCGAATCCCTGGAGCGTGAAATTGCCGCGTTCTGCGGCGCCCGCGATGCCGTCGGATGCGCCTCCGGCACCGACGCCCTCTGGCTCGCCTTGTCTGCCGCCAACGTGCAGCCCGGGGACGATGTCCTGACCACGCCGTTCAGTTTCTTCGCCTCCGCCAGTTCCATTGCGCGAATTGGCGCGCGCCCCGTTTTTGCCGATATCGACCCGCAAACCTTCAATCTCGATCCCCTCGCCGTCGAACGGATGCTCCGCTCCGACAAGAGCCGCAAATTGCGCGCCCTTCTGCCCGTTCATCTTTATGGACAGTGTGCCGATGCCGGGGCCTTCCTGAAAATTTCTCGGGAGTTCGGCCTGACCCTGCTCGAAGATTCCGCGCAAGCCATCGGCGCGGTCTGGCAAGGAAATCCTCCGCGCCACGCGGGATCGATCGGCGCAGCGGCAGCCTTCAGTTTTTATCCCACCAAGAATTTGAGTGCCTATGGCGACGCAGGCATGGTCACCACGAACGATCCTGAAATGGCCGCGCGCATGCGCCAACTGCGTAATCACGGCAGCCCGCGCCGCTATCTTCACGAAGAACTCGGATGGAACTGCCGCCTCGACGCCATGCAAGCGGCCGTTCTGCGCGTGAAGCTCAAGTACATCGACGGCTGGAACGAATCTCGCCGCCAGCGCGCCGCAACCTACGATCGCTTGTTCGCCGAAAATGGACTGGCCAAAGCAGCCGGGAAAGCTTCCGCCAATTCAGCTCTTTCGGCCGCAGCTCCGCTACATCTTCCCTACCGCGATCCTCACGCGCACCATGTATTTCATCAGTACGTCATTCGCGCTCATCGCCGCGACCAACTGCGCGCCTTTCTGAGCGAGCGCAAGATCGGGACCGAGATTTACTATCCCATCCCGCTGCACCTGCAGCCGGTTTTCGTTTATCTGGGATATCGCGAGGGTGATTTTCCCCACGCCGAACGCGCCGCCAAGGAAGTCCTGGCCCTGCCTATGTTTGCCGAACTTACCGAAGACGAACAGCGGCTGGTCGTGGAAGCCATCGCTGAGTTTTATTCCTGAAGCTCGCCTTACCGCCGTCTCCGTTTTGCCTTGGGCTCTTCTCTCTGCTCTCCCGGAGCCAGCACGCGCCGCACGATCGGCGTGTTCAGCTTATATTTCCGCTCCACCACGTTTCCGGCATCATCTTTTACGTGCAGAATGAAGACCGGCAGCGTGCCTTCTTTATCGAAATTCTCCTGCGTCACCGTCACCGGCAGAAATCCGTTTAACCCGTGCTCGCGATAGGCCGTCTCATACCGGTGCTTGCGCACGTTCCAGGTAAACACGCGCACCTGGTCGTAGTCGAAAGGCAAGCCGTCATGCGGATCGGTCATCACGCATAAATACTGCGGAACTTTCTTGTCGCCATCCTGCACGGTGTCCAATTGGAAGAACGCGACGAAGCGCTGGCCTTCGGCATATTGCGCCACGTCCAGAGGGACATCTTCATCCACCATGCGCGCCAAAACCCATCCCACGCGCCCCTGTGGATCGCGCACCAGCCACCAGTCTTCCAGCACCGGGCCCGGCTCTTTGCCTGCCTTATTCGAAGACGCAGGCTTGGCCGGCTGAAAAACTCCCGCCTTCTCGGCGGTCGCGCGCTTCAAAATCGACACTTTGGAGCCCGACACCAGCTGATACAGGTGCTCGGTGTCGCGTCCGGGAGCCACATGCAGATTAGTGTCATTGCGCAGAATTCCCGGAGCCTGCACCGGGTCATTCGCGTTCTCCCGCGTCAACTCCTCGAGCGCGTCATACGTCTTCTGATCCACTAAATAGCGTTGCTCGACCCACCCTTCCGTTCCACTGGCGGTGCGCACGCGCGCAAATCGCCGATCCCGATCGAGCACTTCGACGCGCTCTCCGTTTTTCACGATGCCCACGCGGTTATACACAGCCGCTACCTGGTCGCGCAGCGTGGCCTGCGGCGCGGACACGTATGCAACTTCAAGAACGCGGCGCCCATGACGATTGCAGGCAGGGAGCAAAAGCAAGGCGGAGATCAGCAGCGCGGCCGAAAACAGTCGGGGCATTGGCGGTAAGAAATATCGGAACACGATATCTGGCCTACAACTTCTCACTATAATCCTTCAACCTTGCCCGCCGGGGACACGAAGGTTGACATCTGATGCACCTGCATCGAAAACATTCGTAGCTGTTTCGGATTCGCCATGTGGCAGCCGCGCCGCGCATCGGGTACCATAAAGACATACCTGTTGGGATTGCCGAACCTTCAAAAATGAAAATATCTATACCTGCTGGACGGATTTCTCGCTTCGCCACCCTTGTCGCCTGTCTGGTTTTGAGCCTGTCTTTTTGTGCCCTTGCGCAAGAGCAGAATGTGAATCCGGCTTTGCGTCCGCCCAAGGGCGCGCAAGTGGCGATTGTGGTTTTTGAAGATCTGCAGTGTCCCGATTGCCGTCGCGCCACACCGCTGGTCGAAGAAGCCGCCAAAACGTACAAGATCCCTGTCGTGTGGCACGACTTCCCTCTTCCCTTCCACACCTGGTCGTATGATGGCGCGATCATCGCGCGCTACTTTGACAGCCACTCCAAAGCCCTCGGCATGGAATTCCGCGACTACATCTTCTCCAATCAACTCGAAATCACTCCGCAGAACCTGCGCGGATACGCCGAGAAATTCGCCACCGACCACCACGTCGATCTGCCTTTCGTCGTCGATCCGCAGGGAAAATTCGCGGCCGAGGTCAACGCCGACAAAGAAATCGGCAAGGAAATCAACATCGGACACACGCCCACCCTCTACGTGGTCAGCAACAAGCGCAACGGCAAGCCCTTCGTGGAAGTGGTCGATCGCAGCCAACTTTATCAGCTCATCGACGCCATGATGAACGACTAAGTCGCGTCTTATCAGTAAGCTGGCAGTAAGTTGCTGCGGCAACTTTTGCGTCTGCTTTGGGTTTATGATCTAAGCCAAAAGCGTGTTCCCCACGCGCAAATGCTCATCTGCCTGCGCGCGGATGGGATGTCACGAAGTCCGGGAGCTTGCATGCGAATCCGCCAATGGACGATTTGCTCCATCCTTCTTGCGGCAGCCTGCTTTGTCCCGGCAGTCTCGGCGAAAAAGAAGCAACCGCCTGCGCCCGATGATCCCCGGCGTGCCATGCACGCGCTCGATCGCCTCACCTTCGGCCCGCGCCCCGGAGACCTTCAACAGGTCACGGCAATGGGCGTCGATAAATGGATCGACCTGCAACTTCATCCGGAAAAAATCAACGACAAGGGCGTGGACGAACGCCTCGCCGCGTTCCGAACTTTGCGCATGAGTTCGCACGAGATCGCGGAAAATTTCCCCGATCAGCAGATCATCCGGCAGGTTCTCGAAGGCAGGAAGAACATGCCCAACGATCCTGCGCGCCGCGCCATTTATCAGGTGCAGATCGCGCGGCTGCAGGCACGGCGCGAGCGCCAGCAAGCGGCCAACGCTGCGCTGCCCGAGGTGGCCAGCAATAATCCATCGAATTCCGAAGCCGCAAACCAGCCCGCGCCAAGCGAAGACAATGCCAACGCTCCGGCCGCGAGCGATAATGCGACTCCGCCGGCCGCGGCCGACAAGGCGCCTCCGGCGGCCGCGTCAAACCCCAACTCCGATCAGAATTCCGCGAACGCCGCCTCCACCCCTGAAGATGCCGATGCCCGCCGCCGTGAAGATCGTCTCTACGCCGATCTCGCGGTTCAGGGACTTCTCGATCTTCCCGCCGACCAGCGTTACAAGAAAGTGATGGCCATGTCGGCCGACGATCAGGTGGCATTCGCCGATGCCGAGCGCGGCGGCAAAGGCCTGGAGTTTGTCGAGGGCATGAATCCGCAGCAGAAAGAAACGCTGCTGGCCATGAACAACCCTGGCGGCGTGATTCTCGGCGAGTTGACCCAGGCCAAGGTTCTGCGCGCGATTTACAGCCAGCGCCAACTCGAAGAAGTGATGACCGATTTCTGGTTCAATCACTTCAACGTCTACGCCAACAAGGACGCCGACCGCGTTTTGATCACCAGCTACGAGCAGGACGTGATTCGTCCGCACGCGCTGGGAAAATTCGAAGACCTGCTCGTAGCCACGGCAAAAAGTCCGGCCATGCTGTTTTATCTCGACAACTGGGCCAGCGTGGGGCCAAATTCGATGGCAGCGCAGGGCATTCGTTTTTATCCGCCGCGCCGCCGTCCCTGGCTCAATCCGCCGCCCGCGCGCCGCCCGCGCCGCGATGAAGGCCTGAACGAAAATTACGGGCGCGAGCTGCTCGAACTTCATACGCTTGGCGTGGATGGCGGATACTCGCAGCGCGACGTGACCGAAGTCGCGAAAGTATTCACCGGGTGGACCATTGACCGGCCATTTCAGGGCGGAGGCTTCCAGTTCGATCTCCGCAAGCATGAGCCCGGGCCGAAATTCGTCCTCGGACATCGCATCAAAGCCAATGGCGAGCAGGAAGGCATGCAGGTGCTGCACATGCTGGCCACCAGCCCGCACACCGCGCACTTCATCTCGCTGAAACTGGCGGAGCGGTTTGTCTCCGACGATCCGCCGCCCGCGCTCGTCGATCGCATGGCGAAGACTTTTTTGAAAAAGAAGGGCGACATTCGCGAAGTCCTGCTCACGCTCTTCCACTCACCCGAATTCTGGGCGGAGAGCTCGTACCGCGCGAAGGTCAAGACACCGCTGGAATTCGTGGCTTCGGCCGCGCGCGCCAGCGGCGCGGAGATCGACAATCCCATTCCGCTGGTACGCCAGCTCAACAACATGGGCATGCCGCTCTACCAGGCGCAACCACCCACCGGATATCCCATGAAGGCCGACACGTGGGTGAATTCGTCCGATCTGCTGGACCGCATGAATTTTGCTTTGGCGCTGACCGGCAACAAGTTTCACGGCATCACCGTCGATGCCGCGCATCTCGCCGGAGACAATGTCAGCAATCCTGCCGACATTCTCGCCAGCCTGGAATCGAAAATATTTGCGGGCGGCGGCGTTTCGCAGCAGACGCACGATTCGATCATGAAGCAGATCGCGCCGGCAGACGCGCCGCAAAAATCTCCGGCGCAACCCGCGCATCCGCCGGATGCGGCTACGATTGAAGGTTTGCTGTTGGGTTCCCCCGAGTTCCAGAGAAGATAGCCGGCAGCGAGGAGCACGTCATGTCGATTACGCGTCGCGTTTTTGTTCGCAACAGCGCTCTGGCCGTCGTGGGAACAACCGCCGTTCCCAGCTTTCTGACGCGCGCCGCTTTCGGCAGCGTCGAGGCGGGAGCGCGTCCCAAGCGGCTGATCGTAATTTTTCAGCGCGGAGCCGCCGACGGGCTGAACATCGTCGTGCCTCACGGCGAGCCGCAGTATTACGCCATGCGGCCCAGCATCAACATCCCGCGAAAAGCGGTGATCGATCTCGACGGTTTCTTCGGGCTGCATCCCTCGATGGCCTCCTTTGAGCCGTTGTTTCGCGAGCGCCATCTCGCCGTTGTTCATGCCGCGGGATCGCCCGATCCCACGCGCTCGCACTTCGACGCGCAGGACTACATGGAATCGGGCACGCCCGGGGTAAAGGCCACCGAAGATGGCTGGCTGAATCGCTCGTTGCACGGAATTCCCGATCAGCGCTCAACGCCATTCCGCGCGCTCGCGCTCAGCCCATCGATGCCGCGCATCCTGAGCGGAGCCGGACCCGCCGTCGCCCTCAACAACATCAACGACTTCACGGTTGGCGGACGCTCGCCCAAACTCTCTCCGGTCGCAACCGCGTTCGAGGCCATGTACGACCACTCGACCGACTCCGTGCTGCACAGCACCGGAGAAGAAACGTTCGATGCGGTGAAGATGCTGAAGGCCGCCAATCCGGCGAAGTACAAGCCCGCCGCCGGCGCCGATTATCCCAAGGGACGTTTCGGCGACAGCCTGCGCCAGCTTGCGCAATTGATCAAAGCGAACCTTGGCGTGCAGGTCGCCTTCGCCGATATCGGCGGGTGGGATCATCACGTCAACGAAGGCTCGACGCAAGGCCAGATCGCGAATGTGCTGCGCGAGTTTTCGCAAGCGCTCTCGGCATTCTGGATTGACTTGGGAGACCTTGGCGAAGATACGGTTGTGGTCACCATGTCGGAATTCGGACGCACCGCGCGCGAGAACGGAAACCGCGGCACCGATCACGGACACGCTAACGTGATGTTCGTCCTCGGCGGCCGGGTGAAGGGCGGACACGTCTACGGACGCTGGCCGGGTCTCGACCAATCGCAACTCTATGAAGGCCGCGATCTGGCGGTCACGACAGATTTCCGCCAGGTGTTGGGAGAAGCCGTGTCGCGCCACATGGGAAATCACGAATTGGGTAAAGTTTTTCCGGGATTTGAGGGACAAGAAAAATTTCTGAAGCTACTGATCTAATGAATTCAGAGACATGGCCAGCGCGAAGCGATGGGAGGGGTGTTTCGTGCGCGGGAAAAGTCAAGACCCTCAATGCACGGACGGCGGTGCAGAACTTCTCTAATCCGCTGAATCGAGAGCAGATCGGCAGCTGAATCACTGTGTAAATAAAACCACGTATCTCCTTTATTTTCAGTTACATAAACACGGCACTTAAATCGATTGAACTGGCCGCTGGAGCGCTCCGAATGTGTGCCGGACCTGAGGGTTCAATTGCGACACGATCGTCGTTTGCAGGGCCCTCCAGAGCGCCGCGCGGGCCATTCGTGGTGGTGGACGGAACAGGTTTTCACGCAAGCCAAACAAGGGCCTGTATGCGCACGATCAAAAATCACCTGACGTCCGCAGCAGGAACGCCCAGACTTCGAACACCACGAAGTCTGGGGCAGCCGATTTCGAGGAAATCCAGGCAG
>DAIDGW010000185.1 GCA_027452245.1 Acidobacteriaceae bacterium | reverse complement strand
ATAAAGCACGTGATGGCAGCCACGTTATTCGAGCGCGATCACATCGATTTCCACCAGAACATCTTTGGGCAGGCGCGCCACTTCCACGGTGGACCGGGCCGGCGGCGCGGAATTGAAGTACTTGCCGTAGACCTCATTCATAGCAGCGAAGTCGCTCATGTTCTTGAGAAAGACGGTGGACTTGACGACCTTGCCGAGATTGCTGCCCGCCGCTTCGAGGATTGCGGTGAGATTGCGCAAGACACGGTCGGACTGGGCGGCCACGTCTCCGGTAATGATTTGTTGGGTGGCAGGATCGATGGCCACTTGTCCGGAGACGAAGATGAAGCCGCTGGCTTTGATGGCCTGGGAATATGGACCGATGGCTTGCGGAGCTTGTTTGGTGGAGATGATTTCGCGCATAGATCTTAACTCCCAGTAATCAGTTATCGGCCGCCAGTTACCAGTGAACAGATGGGCGACGGCAGAGTAACACAGAATAGCGCCTGCCGAGATCCTTACACCGGGGACACGCCGAAGATCCTGCAACAATTACGCTCACCCGCAATCTAAAATCGATAGAGTGTAACGCCCTACTCTGGAGGTTTTCTGTGGCCGATAAGAAGATTCTCGTTCTCGCTGGTGACTACGTGGAAGATTACGAAATCATGGTACCGTTCCAAGCGCTGCAAATGGTGGGACACACCGTGCACGCCGTCTGCCCCGGCAAAAAGGCAGGCGAATTCGTGCGAACCGCCATTCATGACTTTGAAGGCGACCAGACTTACAGCGAAAAGCGCGGGCACGATTTCACGCTGAACGCGACCTTTGACGAGATTAAGCCCGAAAGCTACGACGCGCTGGTCATTCCCGGTGGACGCGCTCCCGAATATTTGCGCCTGAATCCCAAGGTCCTCGATGTCGTTCGCCACTTCGCAACCGCCCGCAAGCCTATCGCCGCGATATGCCATGCGGCGCAGTTATTGGCCGCGGCGCAGGTTCTCGACGGGCGCCGTTGCAGTTGCTATCCGGCGGTTTCGCCGGATGTGACCGCCGCGGGTGGAACCTTCGTCAACGTTGACATGGATAAAGCGTGCGTCGACGAAAATCTTGTGACTGCTCCGGCATGGCCGGCGCATCCGGCGTGGCTCGCGGCTTTCCTGGAAGTGCTGGGAACGAAGATCACAGAGAGAGACGAAGTGGCCGCGTAGCGGGGCGCGGACGCCCTCGTCAGCAAGCTCTTTAATATCCGGACTGAGGGAGTGTCTGCGGAGCTACTCGATCGCTTTCCCGATCGCTCTCTCGGCGAGCGGAGCCATGATTTTGTATCCGGAATCGTTGGGATGCAGACCGTCTTTCGAGAGCCCTTGCTTGAGCATGCCCTTGCCGTCTACCAGCGCCTCGAAGTAGTCCAGGTAGACGATCTTGTTCTCAGCGCAGTAACCTTTGAGCCATTGATTCAGCTGCAGAATTCGTTCCCGCGGACGCTGCGCGAACAGGTTTTTCGATTCTTCCGTGTAATTGCTCACCGGTGTGACCGACGACAAGACCACATGAATTCCGTGAGCGCGCGCCAGTTCGGCGAATGAAGCGTAATTCGCCTCGATATCCGCATTGCGCATAGGCCCGGTGTTTCCCGCAATGTCGTTCGTTCCGGCGAGAATCACAACCACCCTGGGTTTGAGATCGATCACGTCCTGCCGGAAGCGCACCAGCATCTGCGGAGTCGTCTGGCCTCCGATGCCGCGATTGATGTAATGCTTCCCGGGAAAATACTGATCGAGGTTCCACATGTCGGTAATCGAATCGCCGAAGAAGATCACGCGATTCTCGCCCGCCGCAGGAGGAGCCAGTTTTTCGTTCGCCTCACGATAACGCGCCAGTTGCCCAAAATCGCCAGTAAACATGGCAATGCGCGAGGCGCGATAGCGATCGAGGCTGGGAAAGCCGGTGGAGGGGATGCCCGGTGTGGGGACCAGCTGCGGAGCAGGGGTCGGAGTCTGCGCGGGCTGCTGTGCAAAGGCACGCACGACGAGGACGAGGGCGAGGATTATTTTGTGCATTGCGAGAACTGACCTGATAGAGCTTTTTTCCATAGAATCATGCCAGAACGAGCCGAATGGCTACTCAGTATGTGGGCGCCAGCGCTCGCGCAATTGCCTTCTCAGCCAGCGGCGCCATGATCTTATACCCGGCAGCGTTTGGATGCAGCCCATCATCGGACAGTGCGCGCTTCAACATGCCCTTGTCATCGACGAGCGCTGAGAAGTAGTCGAGATAGACGAATCCATTTTGAGCGCAGTAATCCTTGAGCCACTGATTCAGCGCCAGGATTCTCTCCGGCGGCCGGAGGGCATAATTCTCTTTCGCGTCTTTGCTGTAATTGTTGGCCGGAAGCAGCGATGCAAATACGACGCGAATGTCATGCACGCGCGCCAACTCGGCCATGGACGCGTAGTTTGCTTCGATATCTTCGTTGCGAGTGCGGCCAGTGACTCCGGCGACGTCGTTGGTGCCAGCCAGCACCACCACTGCATTGGGACGCAAATCGAGCACATCCTGGCGAAATCGAACCAGCATTTGGGACGTGGTCTGTCCGTCGATGCCGCGATTGGTGATGACGTACGGCTTCGGGAAATAGTCGTCCAACTTCCAGTAGTCGGTGATCGAGTCACCGATGAACACCACATGATAGTGGCTTGCGGGAGCGTTCTTAAGGGCGGCGTCTGACTGACGATAGCGTTTCAGTTCGCCGAAGTCGTCGGTGTAGATGGCAATGCGGGAGGCGCGGTATTGGTCGAGACCCGGGAAGCCCGTGGAGGGAATGCCGGGAGTGGGCTGCTGGGCGGAAACAGCAATCGTTGCAAGCAACAATATAAATGCGAGACGTTCCAGGTAGTTACGCACGATGCATTCCTCAGAATATTCGCTACCATAGATTTGCGTTGCGCCCCGGTCTACATGCCGTCGTAGTTCGGGCCGCCGCCGCCCTCTGGTGGCACCCAGGTGATGATCTGATACGGATCCTGAATGTCGCACGTCTTGCAGTGCACGCAGTTCGCCGCATTCAGGCTGATGCGTTTGCCGTGCGGCGCCGCCGGATCGTCCAGCATTTCGTATACGTTTGCGGGGCAGAAATTCTGGCACGGACTGCCAAATTCCCTGATGCAGCGCTGTTCGCAGATATTCGTATCGTGAATGATCAGGTGCGCGGGCTGATCTTCTTCATGCTTCGTTCCCGAATGATAAAGATCGGTCAGCTTGTCGAACGTGAGCTTGCCATCGCCCTTCGCCGGACCGAGCAGCCGCGCCTCCGCTCCTCCATCGGCCGGTAGCTGCGAAAGCGGCTTCATGTGCTTATATCCCGGCGTTCCCGGATATCGGTCGCGCAAGCCGCGTCCGCCCGTGAACATCTGCAGCCCGGTGTGGAACATGCCGGCAAACATTCCGTTTTCAAACCCCTGGTGCATGTTGCGCACTTTCCAGAGTTCGTCCTTGATCCAGCTCGCTTCGACTTTCTTCTGGAATTGACCCAGCGTCGCCGCTGACGAGTCGTCTTTTTTCAGGGCTTCGAACGCGGTTTCCGCAGCGAGCATTCCGCTCTTGATGGCGAGATGAATCCCCTTCAGCCGCGCCGAATTCAGGAAGCCGGCCGAATCGCCGACGATCATCCACCCGTGGCCGGCAACCGGAGGAATTGCCCACCACCCGCCATACGGCAGCGACTTCGCGCCGTAGCGGATCATCTTCCCGCCGTCCAGCAGCTTCGTCACGAACGGATGCCGCTTAAACTGCTGCAATACACGCTGCGGATCGAGCCGCGGATCGGGATAATCGAGGCCAGTGACGAATCCCAGCGAAACAATGTTGTCTTTCGATCCGTAAATCCATGCTCCCCCATATTCTTTGGCGGTGAGCGGCCATCCCATGGTGTAGATCACTTCGCCCTTGGCGATGCGCCCCGATGGAACTTCCCATAACTCCTTCACGCCCACGCCGTAGGTTTGGGGATTGGCATCCTTCGCCAGATCGAATTTCTGGAACAATTGCTTGGTCAACGATCCGCGCGTTCCCTCCGCCAGAATCACGACTTTGGCCTGCAGATCGTATCCCGGCTCGAAATTCGATTTCTGCTGACCCTCTTTATCGACGCCTTTGTCGTCGGTGCGCACACCCGTGACCCGGTCGCCGTTAATGATCAGTTCGGATCCCGCGAAGCCGGTAAAAACCGTGATCCCGGTTTCTTCGACCTTGCTGCCCAGCCACTTCACGAATTTGTTAATCGAGATGACGTAGTTGCCGTGATCGCGGAGAAATGGTGGCGTGGGAATCTTGAACTTGGATTTCTCGGTGAGAAAGTAGACGCCCTCTTTGCTGACTTCGGCATCGAGCGGGGCTTCTTTCTCAAATCCGGGAAGCAGCTCGCGCATGGAGCGCGGATCGAGCAGCGCTCCCGACAGGCAGTGCTGGCCGACCTCCCGCGCTTTTTCGAGCACGTAGATGTTTTCTTTGCTCAGTTGCGTGGCGGGATTTTTTGCGTTGTGCTCGTCAATCAACTGAGCCAGCCGCAAGGCGCAGGCCATTCCCGACGGGCCTCCGCCCACAATCACCACATCGGCGGGCATCTGCGGCCGTTCAACACCCTCAATCGACTTTCGGAAAACCAGCATCTGAATTGCCTTCGCGTCTTAGCTTTCACCACAGTTTGCGATCGGCTTCCGGCTGAACGCCTCAGCCATCACGACGAACCTGTAATGATAAATGTTTTCATCCCGCGGCGGTGATTTCGCTGCCAACGCGCAAAGTTTTGCACTGTGAAATCTCCAGACGGGACGAACGAATTCCCGGATTTCGGCCTACGATTCGGTGATAAAATCTGAGGCGCTTTGTCACCGGCTCAGTATCCGCTCCGGTGCCGGATTTCCAGGAGTATCCAATGAAAGTGCAGTGCCTCCGCAGGGGAACTTCTCGTCTCTTCTTCATCGTCTCCATTCTCATCCTTCTTCTAGCCAGCGCAGGTGCATTCGCCCAGAACCCGGCGTCCAGTGGCAGTCTGCCGCGGCGTCTGGTCGCCGATTACGGATACTGGAGTAAATACCAGACTCCGCCCTACAGCGCAGCGCAAATTCCGTATCACATGCTGACGCACATCATCCATGCCAACCTCAGCATCAATCCCGACGGGACCTTCTCCGTTCCCTCCGGATTTCTCGAACCGGAGTTGATCACCAAGGCGCATGAAGCGGGAGTCAAAGTCCTAGTTCTGCTTGGCGGCGATGCAACCGCTTTCAGCACGGTGGCTGGGGACCGGGGTCTGCGCTACAAACTAGTGAATAATCTCTGGACCTTCGTCAGCGAAAACGGGTATGACGGCGTCGACATCGATTGGGAATATCCTGCCGACTCCGACCGAGACGGCTATTACAAGCTGTTTCAGACTTTGCGCGGCACGTTTCCACCCAACTATCTTTTCTCGGGCGACGTCGCGCCCTGGGGAGGCACGGGATACAATCCGGTGAACGTCGGCAAGATTGTCGACTTCCTGAACATCATGATGTTTGACTGCGCCGGACCCTGGGACACTGACGCGCAGCTCAACTCTCCCATCTTCTGGGACTACAGCAATCCTGATCCCTGGGAATGCCAGCCGGGCGGCAGCGCGCAGGAAGCAGCCACCACCTATTTGAAGGTCGTGCCTGCCAGCAAGCTGAACATGTCGAATCCGTTCTATGGCTATTACTACACCAATGCCGACAAGCTTTGGGGACCCTGCACTGATTGCTCGAACACGGTTCTCACTGAAAATTACGGGACCTTCATCAAGCAACACATCAACCGGCGAGGCTGGCACACGCTCTACGATGTAGTGGCGCTCGTGCCGTACATGCTGCGAGATGATGGCGGCCCCGGATTCATCACCTACGACGATTATTTCTCCACCTACACGCGCACCTGGTATTCCTTATGGGATCGCAATCTGGGCGGCACGTGGATGTGGTCGCTGGATGCCGACTACGACGGCCACTCGCAGGACCTGCTCAATGCCATGTACTCCGCGACCATGAGCGGCGCGCATTGAATCGAGACGCAAGCGGGGAGCGAATGCTATTGGCCCGGGTACGCCAGGCGGATCAGCGTTCGTTCTGAAAATGGAACATAGAGCAGCGCGGCGCAGGCCGCGAACGCCGAGCCCATGCCGATTTGCCGCACCAGCAGAAACGGCGCGATCGCCCAGAGCTGATCGAGCGCAAAGACGAAGGGAAAAATGCGGCGGAACTTTTCGTCGAGCCGGCGGTAATCGAATGCGACGGCAGAGATCAGGTAACAGCGCAGCGGGATTCCGATGCCTGCAGTAACCATAACCATTGCAACCAGCAGCGACGCGCCTCCGTGCGGCAGCAACCACTCGGCTACGCCCTGTACACCGCGAATGCGAATCAGCGCCGAAATGTAAAAAAGCGCGTACATGATCTGGATCAGCGCGAATAAAGAGCGCGTGATTCCCCGGTGCGGAATCGGAACCTCAAGCTCGGGATGGAGTGCGGGCCGGTCTGCGATAAGCCGCACGGACTCCGCCTGCATTGCAGGAATTTCGTTGTTCCTGGCTGGCTCGATCGTCCCCAGAAAGCGGTATCCCCGGCGCGCCAGAGTCTCAATGTACCGGGGACTGGAGGCAGAATCTCCCAGCGCCTCGCGCACCTTGTTCACGGCTGTGTTCAGGCTGTGATCGAAATCCACAAAGGTGTCGGAAGGCCAGAGCTTCTGCCGTAGTTCCTCGCGCGTAACGACTTCTCCCGGACGCTCGAGCAGCGTGACCAGCACTTGCAAAGGCTGCCCTTGCAGGCGCAATTTCATGCCGTTCTTGCGCAACTCTCCCGCAGCCAGATCGATTTCGAAGATTCCAAATCGGGCAACCCTGCTGTTCGTGGGCGAGGACATAAACGTCGCCGTAGTGTAGCACTCGAACCCGGCGGTTGAGCGTGCGGGCCGCTTGCCCGAGCGCCCTCCTTGAGGCCTCATTCGGTAGTGGCTCAGTTTGAATTCAAACTGAGCCACTACCCCTCATTCTTGTTGCTTGCCTGTTGCCGCGCCAGGGGTACAATAGCGCCGATGGACGACTCGCAGCAGACGCGCAAGCATCGGCACACGGCCTATGCGACCGAAACCGCGGGACTGTTGCTGATCGCCTTCCTGCTGCTGATGCTCACTCTGCTGCGCTACTGGCACGACATTCATTGGAGCATTCCCTGAGTTCTCCTCGAAACCAGGCTGCTCCCCCGCTGGTGGTAATCCTTGGACCAACAGCGAGCGGCAAGACGGCCCTGTCGCTTGTGATCGCCGAGAAGTTCAACGGCGAGATCGTGAACTGCGATTCGGTGGCCATGTATCGCGAGTTCGAGATTGGGACCGCGAAGCCAACTGCATCCGAAAGAGCGCGGGCGCTGCATCATCTTCTTGATTGCGTCGACCCGGTTTCCTACATCACCGCAGGGGAGTACGCGCGCCACGCGCGTCGCGTGCTGCACGAAATTCGCAGCCGGGGCGCGTTGCCGATCGTTGTCGGCGGCACCGGCCTTTACCTGCGTGCGCTGCTGGAAGGGCTTTTCCCCGGTCCCCAGCGCTCCCAAGAATTGCGCGAC
>DAIDGW010000184.1 GCA_027452245.1 Acidobacteriaceae bacterium | reverse complement strand
GTTGGCATGGTTTCACGCTTGGCAAACCCGCAATGCGGACAGGTCAACACGGATTCGAGAACAATGTCACTCATGGCAGTTTCACTTCTCTATTGTGGAGGGATAGCCCGCATTCGTCGTGGCGCGGATTAACGCTTCGGGGTTCGTCTTGCCAGGATCGTAAGTTACAATGGCCGTTTTCTTCGCGAAATCAACCTTGACTGCGCTCACGCCGGCGACTTTTTCGAGCGACTTCCTGACCATAATCGGACAGACCTCGCAGGTCATGTTCTTGACATCGAGTGTGACCGTTTTTGGTGTGGCAGCCATGGCCATGAGAGGCAAGGCGGCCATCGCGGAAATCAGCAGTTTACGCATAGAGACTCCTTTCAATAGAACAGAGGGGCGAACCATGGTACGGCCAAGAGAACGAGCAATATCGTGGTAACAAGCCAGAAAGTAATGCGCTGTCGCTTGAGCGTGTGCGGATCGGCACAGGGTGTTCCCGGTGCGCAGACTCGCGGAACCAGATAGAGCTTGCGAAACGCCAGCCCCAGAAACAGCAGCGTCAGGCCGATGAACCATGGCCGGAATGGCTCCATTGCCGTCAGGCTTCCGACCCATGTGCCGCCGATTCCGAGCGCCAGCAACACCAGCGGCCCAACGCAGCACACCGACGCTCCTATGGCGGCAAGCGCCCCTGCAATCAACGATCCTTTATCTGTGAGCTGCATCAGACCAGCCTCCTTCATGTTAGCGCCAGAGGGCGGAAAGACCGCGGATGACTTTGCCTGAGGTTCCCTTCAAGGCTTGCTCAACGGCCATCTTAGTTGCCAACAGTTGTATGCCGGTGCAGTAGGTCGGATAGGGATGGATCGTCGCGGCAAGGTCGCTCAGTTCCAGGTTGTTCCGCATGGCAATGGCAATCTCGGTGATTGTCTCTCCGGCCCTCTCGCAGACGATGCTTGCTCCCAGAATGGGACCGCTGCTGCGCGCAACGATCTTGATCAGTCCAAGCTGGTCATCTTCATTAACGGCGCGATCGACTCTGCTGATATCGAAAGCCTTGATTAGCAGATCCTTGGACGCAAACTTTTTGCGCGCCAGTTCTTCCGTTATGCCAATCTGCGCAAACTCCGGAGAAGTGAACGTGATGTTAGGCATTGCCTGTGAGGTGCCGGCATTGTTGCCGGGCAGCAAGGCATTGCGAACCGCTTGAACGCCTTGCCATCCGGCTAGGTGGGAGAACTGCGCGCCACCGATCACGTCTCCCGACGCATAGATATGTTTGGCTGAAGTCTGAAGATGCTCATTCACTTCGATGCCGTTCTTCGTATAGCGTACGTTGGCCGCTTCCAGCCCAAGCCCTCTGACGAGCGGCGCACGTCCGGTTGCGACTAGGTCTCTGACCGCGTGAAGTTGTACCAACTCTGGGTGCCCCATCCATGCGGCGTACTTGTTTTTGCCGCATGGGTGGGAAAGCACAGAATTATGCGGTCAGAGACCTAGCAGAAGGTCTCCGGTTGCATCCCCAGCCGTCGTATGCACAGTGATGGCCCCAGGAGCGCCGTGGACAGTCTCGGCACGCGCAACAAGGCGCTCTATCCCCTCCTGAGCAAAGATGCGATTCAGTAGCTCAGACACCTCTGGCTCTTCTCGTGGGAGAAGATGCTCGGCGATGATCGTTACCCTGGAGCCGAGCCTGCGATATGCCTGCGCAAGTTCACAGCCGATTGGGCCGCCACCGATGACAAGAAGGTGCTCAGGCAATCGGTCGTTGTCGAAGATCTGTTGATAGGTGGAGTAAGAAACATCTTCAAGGCCTCGAATCTGGGGGATTCGCGGCTCGGCGCCGGTGTTGATCAACACTTTCTTGGCGCGAATCTGCTGTGTTCCCACCTCGAGCGTGTGCGGATCGAGAAACCGTGTCGCACCGATCAAAACATCCATACCCTTCTTGCTCAGCGTCTCCGGCTCGGTGGGCTTATAGATTTGCTGGATGGTTGCGCGCAAATAGTCGCGCACCACCGTCATGTCAATGACCGGCTCGCTTGTGGCGACTCTATATCGTGCAGCGTTGCGCGCGTGATGAGCCACCGTCGCCACTTTGATCAACGATTTGCTTGGCACACATCCGGTCCAGGTGCAGTCTTCGCCAATCTCACGTCGCGGGCCTCGATCAGTTCGCCGACCGGGATAACAGCAACTGCTCCCGAAAGTGGACAAACAGGTTGTTTCAGCTCTGACGATTTCGATTCGTGGCTGGAGAGACGGATAGTTCGCCGGATGTCGGGCCGGGTGGAATCTGGATTTGTAGCAATGCGTCGAATGGCCTGGCAAAAGGTGTCGCTACGCCGTTCCAAGTGACGGTGTATTTGGAATCAGGATGCATGCATGCCAGCACGACGGAACCAAGCACTGATCCGCTCTTTGTCGTTTTGATCTGCGCGCGCAGTTCCCGATTTCCGTTGCTGAACCGGCATTCTTCGATCCAGGCGTCAAAGCCGCAAGTGAAACGCCCTGGCGTATAGAGTGCGGCGAACCAAGAGAGGGCCGGAGACGAGAGGCTGCTGAACTGAATCCATCCGGAGCCAAATGGCGGGCGCGGTACAAAGTGCTCCATGCAGTCGTACGATGCGTCGGTCACCTGCTTCCAGACGGCCAGGCCGGCCTGGGCAATGCGGATGGCGAGATCGCCGCGCCCGAGGTCAAGCATCGTCTTCCATAGAAACCATTGATGCGCAAACCACACGCTGCCGTTCCAATAGCCGTCAAGGCGGTAATAGGGTGCGGACTGATCGACTGTGGTGATTCCGACTTTGGTCCATAGATGCTTTTCGGAGAACAGATGGCCGATGATGCGCTGCGTTTGTTCCGGACTGCAGATGCCAGCGATTAGCGGAGAGACACCGTCGAGGCCCATGTTGAAGTTGACGCCGCCGGTGGTGCGCAGGGTTCCGGTAGGCTTGCCGGATGGGTCGTGCATCAGGTAGCCGAAATATCCGGACTCCGCGTCCCAGGAATATTGCTGCAGGGATCTGGATAAGTCGGCGATATCGCTGTCGTATTCCGCGCAGTCTTTATCGTGGCCGAGTTCCAAAGCTACCTGGCGCAAGAGCTTTGCACAGCGGATGGTGTGCGCGGAATTAACGACGGGCGTTGCGAGAGAAGTTAATTTCTGCTTGTGTACATAAACTTGCGGGGGATAATCATCCCAGCCGCCCGAGTTATAGAAGTAATCCCAGGTGATGATGAGGTGATCCTGATGACGGCGGGTGGTGGAACTGCCGAGACGGCCGGCCAGGAATTGATGATACTGCCGGAGACGCGGATAGAAATATGCGAGCATTTCCTTCGATTGGGTGCGATTCCACAATTCCTGATAGAGATAGATCTGGGTTGGCAAGGGCGTGCCGTGGTGGATGAATGCGGATTGCGCGTCTTCGGGCGTGGTGTAGGCGTTCAGGTCTTCAAGCGCGCGCCGGGGATCGAGCTCAAGCAAGCCGAGGCCGATGAATCCGGAATCCCAGGTGTAGAGGCAGTCCCATATTTTCCCCGGCGAATAATGACGGATCGTTTCTCGCTGCGTGTAGAGAGGATAAACAAGATTAGTGAGCGTGACCGCTGCCATGCATTGCTGGCTGAACTGGAAGGGCTTGCCGGCTGGCGACCAGCGGAACTGGAATGCTTTGGTCCGCGTGCGGTTGAAGATGCGCTCGTTGCGGTTCGCTTTCGGATTAAAGGACTCGATCGATTGTCGTACTTCGGCCTCTGTGCCGGTGCAGACAATGCCGTAGATCACGCGTTTGCTGTGGGATGAAAGCGTGAACGGTTGCGAGGCGGCGTGGAGAAAGGGGGAGTCGGGATCGCTGAAGATGCGCGTCTTGGTGTAGGCGCTGGAATGGTTGTGAAAGGTTGCGTCAAGGTCGCGCCACTTGAGTTGGCGCTGTAAGGCCCAGGACATATCCAGAAAAAGCCCGTACCAGTTGTGCACATCGCGATATTTGATGAGGATGCCGGAATTACCCACGTCTTCGATTTTGGGAATCGGGCTCCAGGATTTTGCAGGAAAGCGAATGCTCGCAGCGTGCTCCGCCTCGGCGATAAGGAAGCCATTCAACACGAGAGAAGACGCCCCACCCCTGGATATGAAGCGCAAATCATGTGGGCCGGCGCTCATGGAGCCGAGCGGGACCGAGATGGTGGTGAAGTCGCCGGTACCCTGGAAGAGAATTTCCTGCTGTGCTGCGCCGTCCATTTGAAAGCTGACAGTCTCGCCGCGGTCCAGTTGGAAACGCCAGATCAAAACGGCGCGCGTGAATGGATGGTCGAGGTGGAGGTGGAATTTCAGTGTGTCTGCCACGTCGCGGCCGAAGCGTTCGGCAACGGCGTCGCCTGCCACGCAGTTCTGCAGCCGTGCTTCGCCTCGGAATCTGCCATCTGGCACAAGGTTGTCGGTGGGCCGTGGCTTTGCGAAAATCAGATCGGCATAGTCGAGTGCGTGAACCCAGACGGCGCCCGGCGGCAAGCCCACGTCGCATAGCTGGACGGGCTCGGCGGTGAGCGCCCTGACGGGCGGGAAGCACAACTGTACGAGGCAGTTCAGAGCGAGTTCCTGGGCGCTGCCGGTTTCGTTTGTAATCTCCATGCGGATGAGCCGGCTTTGGGGATTGATGCGGCAGAATGCCAGATCGCAATAGAGCTGGTCCTTCCAGATCGTCTCCAGGCGCAGTGAATAGAAATCGAGATCAGTGGATGCCTGCCAGGGATGCGCGCCGGAGTGGTCGGTGACGCTGGGTAGCATAACCGAGCCTTGTGTGAGCGAGGGAAACAGACTCAGGTCGAAAAGCAAGCCACGAGTTACGTCGGGAATGTGCGAGATGCCGAAGAACTTTTTCGAATAAGGGCCCCAATCGGGGAGCGAAACTTGATCATGTGTCTGGGCAAGTTTCATCTCGTCAAACAGGGCGGCTTCGTGCGCGTGGCCGGCCTCCGTCGCCGGGCCGGAGGCATCGCGGCGCAGGGCAAGTGTCGCCGTGGTCATACCGGCGAGAACAAAAAATTCGCGGCGCGATAGTTCGTCTGTCCTTGGCGTTGAGCAATGACAGCCTTGTTTGGCGCGATCGTTGTTCATTGCGAGGTTACCTTCCTGATTGCTTTGCATGATTGCGGGAAAGCGATGCGGGCGCCGAATCTTATTGGTATTCGCGGCCCTCAACCAGCACTGTTTGTATCGTGATGCGGTTCTCTTGTTGATCCAGCGTGAAGCGGACGAGATCGGCCTTTGCGCCAGGGCACATTGTGCCTCTACCTCCGAGCAGGCGGCCTGGGTTTCTAGTTGACATTCGCACTGCCTCAGCGAGCGTGCAGACGCCGGATGAGGCGGCCTTGGCGATTCCATCACTGAGCGGCAATGCGGCGCCGGCCAGCATTTCAGTGCTGGCCATGGTCAGGCGCCCATCTGCTCGCAATTCCACTTCGCCGCCAATCGCAGAACTGTAAGTGCCCGGTGGCATTCCTGCCAGAGCGGTGACATCGGAGATGAAGATGCTGTGCTCAATGGTCTTTGCGCGCAACATCGACTTCAGAGTGTCAGAAGGCAGGTGATGGCCGTCTGAGATAAATGTTGCGGTAAGGCGATCATCCGCAAGCTGTGCCCAGATGGGATTTGGGTGGCGGGGAATCATGCCTGCAATGCCGTTGCCTAGATGCGTGCAAAGCGTTGCTCCCACTTCAGCGGCGGCGTGAATGTGCTCGGATGTTGCGTGCGTATGTCCGAGCGAAATCAGGATGTCTTTGTTGGCCAGTGCAGAAATGAACTCTAGCGCGTTTGGCCAATGGGGCGAGAGAGTGACCATCCCTACGAGGCCGTCGCACGCGGATTGCCATCGCTCGAATTCGGCAAGGGATGGCGGGCGAATCGCATCCCGGGAATGAGCGCCGCGAGCGCCGTCTTCGGGAGAGATGAAAGGACCTTCGACATGGATGAAGGGAATCGCATGTTTGGCAAGCGCGTTTGCGCAACGGGCTTCGGCGATAGCGCGAAGCGCGCGGATGAGTTTCTCTTCAGGTGCGGAGATGAGCGTGGGAAGAAACGTGGTGACGCCAGTGGCGGACAGGCGTTTCACAAGCTCGATTACAGTGTCCGGATCGAGTGCATCGCCATTGAGATCGCAGCCGTTGAATCCATTCACCTGTAAGTCGATAAATCCCGGTGATAACCACGCGGGTTCATCGTCGGGGCCCGGAGTCACACTTTGAATGCGCTCGCCCTCAATTACGATCTTTACTGGCTGACCTGTGAAAACGTCGCGGCCGGTGATGAAGCAGGAGTTCATGCTGAGCTTGTCCTTACCGTCGATTGCTGCCCGTGCGAGTTTGCCGATTCGTATGCCTGCTTGCGCTCGAGCAACTGCAGAATCAGTATGGCCGCTCTAGGCAGATGGAACGGGTCTTTGACGGGCAGCGCGACTATTTCGTCGGTGGGTGTTCCTTCCCGCGTGAGGCGCTGGCGCCACTCGCCGGTTGTGGGTGCGGGAAAGTGCGTCCAGGCCCAGTTTGCTACTTTCTCATACCAGGCAAGGCCCCACGGTTCAGCGGTCAGCTCGTGCGCCAGAAGCGTTCCGTAGAGAGCCTCAGTGTGCGGCCACCAAACCTTCTTTTCGGAATGGGGAAGATAGGGCTCATGGCCTTCAATGTCCAAGGCCAAAAAGATGCCGCCAAATTCCTGATCCCATCCGCGCTCGAGATGCCAGCGCATAACTTCTGTGGCGAGACGAATGGTGGGCATATCACCGCGGCGCCGGGCAAGATGCATGACGAACCACATGGACTCGATGGCGTGTCCGGGCATGACGAATGTTCCGGCGGGCGGCGGTAATTCTTTGTAATTCCGACTGAGGAATTCAAGGACCACCTTGCGTTCAGGGCGGAGAAAGTGGCGCATTACGCGGCCGGCATACTCGTCAGCAAGCGCTTCCAGGCAGCTGTTTGCGGTCGTCTGCGCCAATTCATTCGTAACTTCGGTCAGGATCATGGGCACGCCATGATTTCTCTGGCCATCGGGGAGCGGGTACGGCGCGGTCTCGTGGAAATCGGGCTCCTCGATGCGGTGCCGCACTCGCTCGAAGGTTTCCAGCGCCACGGCCAGCGCATGTTCGTCGCCGGTGGCACGGTAGTATTCGCTGAATCCATAAACTACAAAGCAATCGGCATAGATGCTGGTGGGACCTTCGATCACGGCCCCTTTTCGATCCATGCGGTAGACCCAGCGGCCTTGTGGATCGCGGCCATGAGCCAACAGAAAACGCACGGAGTTCTCTGCGGCGCGCAGGAACTCAGGACTCCTCTCAATGCGGTTATAGAGCGCAGAGAAGGTCCATACAGAACGCGCCTGCGACCAAGTGAACTTGTCGTCGCTGGCCCGCGTGCCGTCCTCATGGAGACAGGAAAGAATGCCTCCGTGCTCCCAGTCGATGCCATGGCTGAACCAGAAAGATACAAACCGGTCGAGCAACAGTTCGCGATACTGGCGGCGAAGCAGAGCAGGGTCGGTGATGTTTTTGTTGTTTGCCACAATCTAAGACCTGAAGCTACCAACGGGCGTCGACGCCGGGGGAGAGAATATCTGCCAGTGCACGGCCGGTGAGTGCGGTGGCGGTATTGAACGGCCCGCTGACGTCCGTGGCTCCCGAGCCGGCGCCGTCATTCAAGAGTCCGTACGATTTGCCATTCGCTGGGTTGATCACAAATGCATCGAATCGATGTACGGCAGAAAGGATACGCGGATCGCGGTCCACGTGCTCGTAATACCAGATTAGGTAGTCGATGATACCGGGGCTGCGGGTGCGATCCCAGCTATTCTGCGGCAGCCTGGACCATGTGCCATCGGGAAGCTGATTGCGCAGGACGAACTCGATGTTGGGCCTGACCGCTATCTGGATCCATCTTTGCCACGAGGGCTTGCGACAGTAAAGATCGAAGCTGAGGATGCCTTCGCCCACGTAGGCCGACGTTCCGTAAGTATGCGATTTCCACAAGCCATCGGCAACCTTCGGATCATTGCGCCGATTCCAGTCGTAGCCTTCCATTGCGAGGATGTGCGGAATATTCCCGTCAGGCCGCATGGTGCCAATCACCCAGCGCAGCGCGTGGTAAGCAATCTCGCGGTACTCGTCTTTTCCGGTCACATGGTACATCCACGTGAAGATCTCACCGCCTGTCAGCGCTGATGAAAGCGTGTATTGATCGTATATGGGATTTTCGAGCGTATCACCTTTGGTTCCACGCCAGCCGGTTCCGAAGGCGCCCCAGGGATGGATCATTCCATCCTTCTGAATCGACGTAACGTAATGCTGCACAGCGCGTAGATACTCGTGCTGCCTTTTCTTATCGACATGGTTATAAAGAACAATCAGCAGCCCGAGCGCGCTGCCTGTGTCGGCCATATACACGGGGCCGTAGCCGGTCTTCCAGAAGCCGTTCGGCATCTGATGCGCAAGAAGGTAATCTCCGTAGGCAATTGCGGTGTCGAGATATTGCTTGTCGCCGAAGATCTCATAGCCAGCCACAAGGGTGCGCATGTAATAGCCGCCGATATAGATGGTTGGGTAGGTGGCTTTGTTCTTGACAATGAAATCGCAGAGATTCTTGAGGAGCTCGCGGGTTCTCAGGCAATTCTGCCCGGTGCAGAAGGGAGTTGTCTGCTGTGCCCACGCCGCGGTGTGCATTGTCAGGCTGATACAAACCGCAAGTGCCGATATGCCGATGAAGCGTCGAACAGAACCCATCAAGGTGCTCCTGATTTCTCTGGCGCAGAGGACACGCCTGATTTTGAAGTTGCATCCAGTTGCAAGATGTGTTTTCTCATGATTCGAGAAAAATTGCAAGCTTGAGGGAGGAAACTCGCGTTCGTAGGGCATGATTTTATTTTCCAGAGAAGAGCAGATCCGCTTCCTTGAGGCGCTGATTCTATTTTTTCAGTATAAGATACTGGCATTGGACAAGTTCTCTAAATCGAAGATGAACGCAGAAAAGCGAACGAAGATCGCTTGAATTTGTGAAACGTTTCTTGTACTCTAGATTTCGGCGCGCGTGTCGACCGCTTCGGAAAGATCTTCCCACGGGCAAGCAGAACGGGATGGACCGGAAGTTCGCGGGCATGGCACAGCGAAATTTAGTAGAGACGGCCGGAGACAGAATGGCGAGAAAAGACAAAGTGGGACTTCGAGACGTAGCGGCAGCGGCGGGCGTCAGTCTGGCAACGGTTTCGCGCGTTTTGAATGGAAACAGCCGCGTGGATCCAACCATTCAGAGAAAAGTTCTCAACGTGGTGGGAGAACTGGAAGTGAACCTTTCCCAGCGCAACAAGACCAAGGCGCTGGCCTTTCTGTTTTGCAATCGGACCATGTTGCACGCCTTTCACTCCAGAATCCTGGTGGGAGCGCAAGAGTACTGTGCCGAACATGGCTGGGACATGATCTTTCTGTCGTTCAATTACTCGCCGCAGATTCCCTGGAAGGATCTCCATTTGCCGAACGTGGTGCAGCGCCGCGATGTGGTGCGGGCGGTGATCCTGGCAGGAACGAACTCGCTGAACCTGATGCAACTGCTGGAGCACAAAGGAATCACGCTGGTAGCCCTCGGGAACAATCTCATCAACCAACCTGAGAAACTGGATCACGACGTTGTCTATTCGGACGATATCCAGGGCGCGTATGACGTTACCCGGCACCTGATCTCTCTGGGACACCAGCAAATTTGCTTTGTGGGGAACCTTCAGCTTCCCTGGTTTTCGCGTTGCCATGCAGGGTATCGCAAGGCGATGGAGGAGGCTGGCCTGAAACCGCGCGAAAGCGTCATCCGATCGGAAAACGATGGCGAAATTGGGTACCTTGGAACCAAGGCGCTCTTGGCGAGCCACGAGCCTGCCACTGCAATTTTCTCCGGCAATGATCCGAGCGCGCACGGGGTGTACAAAGCATTACGCGACAGCGGTCTCAAGATTCCCGACGATATGAGCGTGGCGGGGTGCAACGATACCGTCGGACCGTGGCTCTACCCTGGCCTGACTACCATCCGCGAGTTCCCCGAACAACTGGGCAAGGTCATGGCAGAGCTTTTGCTCAAGCGAATTGCCAATCCCGGGGAGCCACCGCAGAACGTAACCATTCCAACCGAGTTAATCAAACGCGATTCGTGCCGTGCGGTTTCGCAGCCGGCCGAGATTCCTGCCGACCGCATGTACGAGCGCACGATGAGCCGGGGCTGAGCTGCAAACGTAAAGGGTCTCCTCGGGCCGATCAAACGGACAGGGCTGATCAACGGACGATTCCGGACAGACGCCGGGTGTATGCGAATCTTCGCAAGAAAGCTGTGATGTCGTGAAACGTTTCTTATTTATGTGAAAATTTTCTATTGACATTCATAGCAGTTCCCTAGAGAATATCGCCCTGGAGGACACCATGAGGATCTGCCTAAATCGAAAGTTGTGGACCGCCATTATCGGCTTGTTGAGCTTTGCGCCTGTGGCGCACATTGTGAGAGCGCAAGTGGACCAGGGAGCGGTAACCGGCACCATTGAGGACACGTCAGGAGCGGTTGTGGTGCACGCTCAAGTAACTCTACAGGATGCGGCGACTGGACTGACGCTAAAGACCAGAACAAACGGGAGCGGGTTCTATGTATTCCCCCCAGTAAAAGTCGGCGTCTATTCAGTCACCGCGACGGCGCCGGGATTCAAGCAATCTGTGCAAGAGAACGTCCGCGTGGATGTTCAGTCGCGCTTGATGATCGACCTGACCCTTCGGCCGGGAGCAAATTCGGAGACGGTTACGGTAACGGGCGCACCGCCGCCATTGCAGACGCAGTCCGGTTCGGTCGGCCAGGTGCTTACCACCGACACGATCAACGAAATTCCGCTGAACGGCCGTAACTGGGTGTATGCAATCCAGCTCAGCGCCGGTGTGGTTCCATCCACGAGCACCAAGGGCGGAGGGACCGGCGACTTCAGCGCCAACGGCCAGCGCGGCGACCAGAACAACTTCCTAATGGATGGTATTGATAACAATGCTAACATCATGGACTTGATGAATGGTCAAAGCTACAACGTGCGTCCGCCGCCGGACGCGCTATCAGAGTTCAAGGTGGAGACCACCGACTACAGCGCAGAGTACGGCCACTCGGCGGGTGCGGCGGTGAACGTGAGCCTGAAATCCGGCACCAATCACGTTCACGGCGACCTGTGGGAGTACTTCCGCAATACGAATCTCGATGCTCAGAACTGGAATGCGAAGGTGAATCCGCCGTATCACGAAAATCAGTTCGGCGCGACGCTGGGATTTCCTATTCTGAGGAACAAGCTCTTCTTTTTCGCTGACACAGAGGCCAACCGAATCACATATGCCGCAACAAGCATCTATACCGTTCCCACTCCGCTTATGCGCCAAGGTAATTTCAGCGAACTGCTCGATCCCAGTCTGACCGGTAGCGCCAAGCCGGTTCAGCTTTATCAGCCAAACTCAGGAGGCACGGCGAAGTTATCGTGCAGCAGCCAAAATAATGTCTTCTGCACGGGGCAAATCGATTCGGTAGCGCAAAAGATTCTCACGATGTATCCGCTCCCCAACGCGAATGGCTGGAACTCGTCGAATAATTCGAACAATTCAACAGTGCAGGGCATCACCTATAACAACCTGATAGAAAACCTCGTTACAACCAACAATACTTATCAATGGGACACGCGCATCGACTGGAATATTCGTCCAGCGGACCAGGCGTTCGCGCGGCTGAGCTATTCGAACATTCGTGCGTATGTACCAGGGCCGTTTGGCCCTATTCTCGACGGCAACACCAGTTACAGCTCTGGGGCTATTGGAAGCCTAGTGGAGAATATGGTGGCCAGCGAGACCCATATCTTCAGCCCCACGCTCTTTAATGAGATTCGTTTCGGCTACAACTATGGCCTCTTCTCGTTTCTGCAACCAGGCTATAACAGCAATATCGCAGGGCAGCTAGGGCTCGGTGGAATTCCGACTGGACAGAAAAATGGAGGTTTGCCGCTTGTCTCCGTAGGCGGAATCAGCAGCTTCGGAACCGCGAACTACGATCCCTCCATCGAAGGCCAAAACGTTTACCAAATTCTCGATAACATCACGAAGGTGCTTGGCAATCACTCGCTCAAATTCGGCGTAAATTTTCAAAGCATTCGCGCATCGGCGATCCAGCCTCCAAGGTCGCGCGGTAGCTATAGCTTCAACGGGTTCTTTACGAGCAACCTAGGCGCGAGCTTTACGGGTTCCGGCGTTGCCGACTTCCTTGCCGACCAAATGGCGAGTGCTTCAGTGACGAACGAAGTCTATATCGGCGACGTGGCATGGTACCGCGCCGCCTATGCTCAGGACGACTGGAAGGTAACCCGTGATCTCACATTGAACCTCGGACTGCGCTATGATTACTTCCAGCCGCAGCGGGAAATGGGCGGCGACCAAGCTAACTTCGAGGTGACCAGTGTCGGAGTAGGCACAGGCACCGGCGTATACATGATCCCGAAGCAGAGCCAGAACGTTCCCATACCTCCCGCCTTCATAAATATTCTCGCGCAGAATAACATCAGCCTCCAATACTCCGATAACCCCGCGCTGGTGAACGCTCAGCATATGAATTTTGCGCCGCGCGTCGGCTTTGCCTTCTCGCCGGATAGCCGCACGGTGGTGACCGGGGGGTTCGGCATCTTCTATGGCGGTGTGGAAGAGGTGGGAGTGGGGCCGAATATGGGATTGAACTTTCCTTTCGGCGCATCCGACTCCTTTACGCGGCCGAACTGCGCGCCCAACAACTGCCAGTCCATTCCGATAACGCTAGAAACCGGATTTTCGACGGCACTTGCCGCTGGATTGCAGACTTTTGTGGCCCTTCCTTCGATTCAGGGAGCTTCTCCTGACCAGAAGGTCACAAACACGATGGGCTTTAACCTGGCTGTTCAGAGATCGATTACGAATAATATGGTTGCTTCGGTGGGATATGTGGGGGATATTTCACGTCATCTGATCACCAATTATGGATTCAATGCCGCAGATGCCCTAGTCAATCCGGCCAACAGCACGCAGGGTTACCAGCCATTTCCCGGAATTGGCGGAGGCACCATCATGTGGAATACAGGGCAAAGCAACTATAACGCGTTACAGGCAAAGCTTGACAAGCGTTTTTCACGTGGCCTTGGATTCCTGGCAGCGTACACATGGGCACACACCCTCGACGATTCCTACGATCCGATCGCTGGCGGGGTCAGCGACCGGAATGTAAACATAATTCCGATCACGGACGAATATACGAACTCCCCTTACGATGTGCGGCAGAGAGTGGCTTTTAACGCATACTACGATCTTCCCTTCGGCAAGGGCCGCAACTTTATGAACAGGAGCGGGGTTACCAATGTTCTGCTCGGTGGATGGTCGACCGATCTTGAATTCTCGGCGCAAACCGGCAAGCCGATAACGATCTCGCCGAACATTGCAACCGCCCACGGGGGCTCAGCCCGCGCCGTCCTGATTCGCGATCCATTTAAGGGCGGAGGAACACCGGATCCATCCAATCCCAACAGTTCCTGTCCGGCGACGGTGCACAACAAGACAAACTGGTACAATCCGTGCGCCTTTGCCAATCCGCCGCTAGGAAACACGATTCCTCGTACGGGGCCGGGATCGCAGGTAACTGGCACGGCTGCTGCCCTCGAATACCTAGGCGGACGAGCCAATGTGATTCGCGCGCCGGGGTACCAGCGCATCAATATGTCACTTTTTAAGGATTTCCCCGCATGGCACGAAAACGTGATCGAGTTCCGCGCTGATGCTTTCAACCTCCTGAATACGCCCACGTACAGCGTGGGGATCACGAACGACGGACCAACCGGCGGCCTGATCACCGGAACACAAGGGTTCCAGAACAACACGCCAGATGCAAGGTTCTTCCAGCTCTCCGCAAAGTACAAATTTTGACGGCAAAATGGAACTTTTTCAAACATCGCATTCTGTTTTGTCGCGTAAGCCATTTCCGGTCGGAGTGACGCCAAGCGGCGGCACGACATTACTGCCGTCGCATGTGGCCTGGATCGACATCAGCCTGTATTCGGAAAGGTCGGATAATTTTTAGAAGGGACGCCCGAAGAGACTGTTCTGCAGCTTTCGGGCACTAACAAAGGAAGCTCATCTGTTCTTATGGACATTATTCGGTTTCAAGTTGATAAGCTCAAAGTGGAGATACATCCTAACAGTGAATCTTGCGGCAGGGCTGCAGCGGAGGCCGCTGCGCTGGCACTTTCTGAAGCGGGTCGGCAACGAGACGCCATCGGTGTAGTGTTTGCGACTGGCGCATCACAATTGGACATGCTGCAGGCGCTTGTGAGTCGCCGCGACATACCGTGGAAGAAGATCGTCGGCTTCCATCTCGACGAGTACGTGGGCATCGAGGAGAATCATCAAGCTTCTTTTCGAAAGTATCTGCACCAGCACCTGACGTCGCAGGTCAATATGCGCGCGTTTTTTGAAATCGATGGCAACGCATGTGATCTTGACGGGTTCTGCCGAGTCTACGTGGAGAAGCTACATCAGGCCGATCCTCAACTGTGTCTGCTCGGCATTGGAGAGAATGGACATTTGGCTTTTAACGAGCCAAGTCAAGCGGATTTTCGCGATCTTCGGGAGATGAAAGTCGTCCGGCTGGATTCTGCCTGCCGGCAGCAACAGGCCGCAGAGGGATGGTTTGACTCGCCGGAAGAGGTTCCGGAACGTGCGATTACACTGACCATTCCCACGTTATTCCGGATTCCTGAGCTTATCGTTTGCGTCCCCGGTGAACGGAAAGCGCAAATCGTGCGGCGAGCGCTCCAGGAGCCAGTATCTGAGAAATGCCCCGCTACCATTCTTCGTACCCATCCGAAGGCAACGCTCTTTCTTGATGCCGAATCTGCGGCGGAGTTGGATCTTAGAGAGATGGCGCTATCAGCCGAGTGAACGGCAGAGATAAGGAAATTCACGCGTGACCTTTGGGTATTCTGCGTTAACGTTGGGTGTCACTTTTGCCCTTCTTGCGGGCATCATGTGCGGAGCTTTTGCTCTGCCTATGAGATATCTGGGCCGGTGGTCGTGGGAGAACGTGTGGGCAATTTTCATCCTCATTTCGTGCGTTCTGATGCCCCTGATCATTGCCCGGGCCACTGTCCCCGGATTTGTGGGGATTCTCCAATCCACGCCCAGGGGCGCCGTGGACGCGGCAATTCTCACTGGCTTCGCATGGGGCTTCGGTGCCATCATGTTTGGCCAGGGGGTCAGCGCGATTGGATTGTCGATGGCCAATACTCTAGTGCTCGCCATCAGTGCCTCGCTGGGGTCGTTTTTGCCAATGGGACTTCTTGCTCCCGGAAAATTCGATCAGCCGCAGGGACATGCGGTCGTTCTTGGCACGCTGGTGGGTATTGCGGGAATTGCCTGCTGCGGCTATGCGGGTATCCTGCGCGAGAAAAGTCAGGGGCATGAGAAGGAAAGACTACGAGGCGACATGGTTGGTTCAGCGCGCCCTATCGCGGCGGGACTTGCGCTTTGCATCGGAGCTGGACTTTTGTCTGCGGTTCTGAACATAGGCTACAGCATGGCGCAGCCTCTACTCACTGTTACGGTTCACGCCGGAGAGACCGCATTTGCAGGTTCGAACATCATCTGGCTGCTCATGCTGACCAGCGGTGCCGTGCCCAACTTGTGCTTTTGCGGATATTTGATGCGGAAGAACGGCACCTGGAGGAAATTCACAGAGCCCCATGGTTCCATTCTGTATGGCCTCGCTATTTTGATGGGACTCCTTTGGGGCGGAGATATTTTTCTCTACGGTTTCGCCTCTCCGAAGATCGGTAGGCTTGGACCAGCGATCGGATGGCCGCTCAAGCTCATTGCAGGATTGATTACAGCCAATGTGATTGGCTATTTTATTGGCGAATGGAAACTCGCACGCGCGCAAGACCGGCGTTGGATGGCAGTTGGGCTATTTGTCTTGCTGATCGCCATTGGGATCTTGGCGTGGTCCAGTACTCTTGGCTGAGCGGCGGCCGATGGACGACAGGAACGGATGATGAAACGACGCGAATGCTTGAAGCTGATGGCCGCGGCCGGAGCTGCGTCACTGGTGCGCCGGAACGGAGCAGAGACGACTCCGGAAGCGCACTTGATGGATGCATCGCGGAAAGCATTCAGCTTCGGCGTGTCAGCGCTTACTCTAGGGCTAGCCGGCCGGTCGCACGCTGTGGAGTTTCCACGGTTTCTGCGCGCCGGTGGGTTTACTCAAGTAACTCCGACACAGGCAAGCTTGTGGTGGGATGCCGAGTATCTCCATGCAGAATTCCGAAACATAGAGCCGGATCCGCTCAATCACACACACCCAGGGCTGGACGGACCAATTACTTATCCGGGTTATGGCCGATTCTATCTCGGGTCCTATCCAGATGCTGTCTATGTCCAATGTCGCCCAAGCTGGAAGAATCCAGAGGTGTACCTCTTTGCCGTCGATGCGAGCGGCCAACGCAATCGGCAGGATTTTTCCTGCGACGTGGCGTGGCAGGCAGAAGGATGGACTGCACACTTCAAGATCCCATGGCCACTGGCAGGTGGTTGGCCCGGAGAATCTCATTTCGGCGTGAACCTTATACGATCTCGAGGGCAGTCGTCCGAGGTCCTAAGCCCGGCGATACTCGACCAGACGTTGACGCTGCCGCCCGACCTGCTGATGTCAGCGCGCATCGGCAATGAGCCTGGAATCTGGAGCGGGGAAAGTTTTCTGGAGATGCTGCCCAGCGGGACGCAGCGATGGCAACTGCCGGCTCATCTTCTTTGGCCCGATGAAGAAGAGCGGCGTTGGTTGTGGGATGGACAACAAAAACTAGCTCGGCCGACTTCTCCGCCGATGCTGGCCGAGCGCGTGCGGTTGGCGCAGAGGCTCTACGACATGCTGGTCCTGGATGGCTTCAGCTTCCACACTGATGGATCGAACTGGCCGGTTAGAGCGGGCGAATTCTATCCGCCTCAGGCTCGCGTCGCTGTGAATGATGCATTGTGCCAGGGAGATCCGCTGCGAGCCTGCGCAGTGGTCGATATTCTGTTGCAACAACTGGACCGGGCATCGAGGCGATGGTTTGCTGACCAGTCGCCCGGCAATATTCGCGCCGGGCAATGGACGCAAGTGACCGCTTTGGGGCCGCCACAGCGCGACGGGGACGAAATTCGGTTCGATGCGCAGGCCGGAAAATACCGATGTCCTCTTTGGCTGTCGTTCTGCGACGGAGCGGTGCGTCTGCGTAGCGGGCATCCTGGATTCTTTCAGCCGCAACAGATCACTGCATACGCGATCACGGAAGGAGAGGTCACTGCAGGCGACCTGCGGGTGCGGATCGAAAGCCATCCGTGGCAGATTACGGTGCTGGACAATTTGGGAAAGGAACGCTGGAGTTTGCACCACGGCGATCTGGCCTTTCGCTTTTCTTCCACAGGGAAGATTGCCGCCGTAGACCTGCGAGGGAAGCTCGGCAAAACAGAAAACGTGTACGGTTTCGGCGAGCGTTTCAACGCGCTGGGCCAGCGTGGGCGGGTGGTCACCCTCTGGGATGTAGACTGCTGGGACGGGAATATCCACGGCCAGTTCAACCAGGCGTACAAGAATGTCCCACTGCTCCACAGCACTGCCGGATACAGCCTCTTCTGGAACACAACCTACCGCATGCGCGTGGACCTTGGGAATGCGCACCCGGACAGATATCGCATTACAGTCTTCGGCAGCATCTTCGATGTCTATCTTTGGACGACAGAACCGGAGCGCGCGCTGCAGTCGTACCTGCGCATGACAGGGATGCCGATTCTGCCTCCCCGATGGGCGTTTGCACCGTGGATGGGAGGCGGCGGCCGACGCTGGTCCAATGGACCACTACATAACGCAGTGAAGCAGGAGCTACATGTCCTCGATCGCTTCCGCAAACTGGATATACCCCACTCTGCGCTTTATGCGGAAGCGGGTAATGCAGATCCGGCCTTGTATGCGGGCTTGAAGGACGCCAGCATCCACGTGCTGGCGTGGGTGTGGGCCAGTATGGATATTGGTCGGATGATGGAACTGCTGCCCGGGGTCAATCGGGAGCAGTTACCCGTAGTGCGCCATTCCAATGGAGAGATTGCATTTCGAAGCGAGCAGAACGCGATTCTGGATTACACGCATCCGCTGGCGGCAGAACTACTTTCGCGATTCTGGGAGCCGCGATTCGCGCTGGGTGTGGCGGGCAGCATGGTCGATTTCGGCGATATGGTTCCCGACGATGCGGTCTTCTACAACGGAAAACGTGGCACCGAGATGCATAATTACTATGCCGCTTCCTACCATGCGACGTATGCGCGCGTGTTCCGCGAGAAGCGCGGCGACGACTATGTGCAGATTGCACGTTCTGGCTGTGCAGGCGATCAGAAGTCGATCTGCTATTTCGCCGGAGATCATCAGACAAATTTCCTGGGAATGAGGGCGGCGCTGCGTGGCGGTCTGAATGCCGCGGCCTGCGGCCTTTCCACGTGGGGAGCCGATGCCGGCGGATACGCCGGCTGGCCCGATCCTGAAGTGTACATGCGCTGGACAGAGTGGGCAACGTTCTGCCCGCTGATGCGTTTTCATGGCACCACCCCACGAGAGCCCTGGCACTATGGCGAAAAGGCGGTGGCTGTCTATAAGAAGCACGCATGGCTACGGGAGAACCTGATGCCATACATCGAGGCCTGTGCACGGCAGGCGCATGAGGAAGGGATTCCCCTGATGCGCCCCATGCCTTTCGCATTCCCGGACATCGCCGCACTGGCGGACTGCGATGACCAGTATCTCTTTGGTTCCGATCTGCTCATCGCTCCGGTTCTGCACCGGGGTAATTCGCGGAGGGTATACCTGCCTCCAGGTACTTGGACGGATTTCTGGACGGCGCATTCGTGGCAGGGCTCAACAGCGATTCAGGCCACTACGCCAATAGACCGCATAGGAGTGTTTCTGCGGGCGGGAGCGTGCGTGCAACTCGATCTGGCGCTGTCGCTGAATCCCGGCGAAAGCATGTCCCGAGGGCGCGTGAAGGCGGTTCTGGCAACCCGGCCCGATTCCGGCGGTTCGACTTGCATCCGGACCAAGGGGGCTGAATACCTTCTGATTTACGGAAAAGGATCGAAGCAGGTCATCCGCCTCGGTCCCAGCAGCCAATGGACCACTTTGCCGGCACAGCCTTAAACGCAATAAGTGTGGAGATCCGGGGGACGGTGTGTGTTCAATCTGAGATAAGAGACGGTGTGGGAGACAGATGGATCGCAGACATTTCTTGAAGACAGCCGGCGTGGCAGCTGCCGCCGGTCCGCTTCTGGCGCGGGCGAAAACGGTATCTGCAAGTGGAAACACGAACCCGGCATGGCCTGAAAATACCAACCCCTTGCTGGCGGATCCCACTGGTGACGCAGAGATTCTATTTCCGCACATTACGCTGACCGGAACCTGGAACTTCAGGCTGGATCCGGCTGCACTGGGAATTAGCGGTCGGTGGTTCGATTCTGAAATCGGTCCAGACACGATCTATCTCCCAGGCAGCACGGATCAGGCAGCCTACGGAGATAAGACCTGTGGTCCGGCAAATGGCCATCTCTCGAGGCCATATATGTATACAGGGCCGGCGTGGTATCAGACGAAATTCACCGTGCCTGAATCCTGGCAAGGGCAGAACGTCACCCTGTTCCTGGAGCGCTGCCACTGGCAAACCTCGGTCTGGATGGACGGAAAGGCCTACGGTACGCAAAACAGTTTGAGTGTTCCGCATGTTTACGATTTCGGCGTCCAGCTCAAGCCGGGCGAACACACTCTTACCCTCTGCGTCGATAACACGATCCGGATCAACATCGGAGCAACCGCGCACGCCATTTCTGAGCAGACACAGACTGGCTGGAATGGCGTGATCGGGGAGATTCAGTTACGCTGTACGCCTCCTGTGTGGATCGAGCAGGTTCGTGCGTTTCCTGATATTCAGGCGAAACAAGTCAGACTGGAGTGTCTGCTGCGCAATGCAACTGGCTCGCCGGCATCTGGGGGACTGGAAGCCGTGCTGCGGGAGAATGTCGCCGGAGCGAAGCTCGAGGTTCCCGCTTTCAGCGGCGATAAGTCAGTGACCTTGACACTGCCGATGGGGAAAGCTACTCGACTGTGGGATGATCTCGATCCTGCGCTCTATACTGTCGATCTGCGTTTTCGCAGTCGCTCGGTGGGTGAGAGCTACGAGCACAACCGAACCTTGCGGCTGGGGATACGTGAGATTTCAACGCGCGACCGGCAATTCGTGCTGAACGGGCGGCCGCTCTTCTTTCGCGGAACGGTGGAGAACGCGGTGTTCCCGCTGACGGCGTATCCGCCGATGGGGCAGGACGAGTGGCAGCAAATCTTCCGCACGCTGCACAACTTTGGGATGAATCATCTGCGGTTTCACTCCTACTGCCCGGCGGAAGCGGCTTTCGCCGCCGCCGACGAGGCAGGCGTATTGCTGCATGTAGAACTGCCGGTGTTCTCGCATCATATTGGCACGACACCAGGACTCGAGCCCTTTATGGAGCAGGAGGCGGACCGTATCCTGAATACTTACGGAAATCATCCTTCTTTTGTCCTGTTTTGCATGGGCAACGAATTGAGGAACGACTTCGCTTTTCTGGATAGGCTCGTTGCGAAACTCAAGGCAACCGATAGCCGCAGGCTCTACACGTATTCCACCAACAATGGTCGGCAGTCACCGGGACCGACGTCGCAGTACTGGGTTACGGAAGAGACTCCGGAAGGAAGGCTCCGTATCGACCGGACACGCTTCGGAGCCAAGCCGGGAGGCACCGATTACGATTTCTCGACGGCAATCTCACCGTACCATGTTCCGGTGGTTGCGCACGAACTAGGGCAATGGGCTGTTTACCCGAGCTATGACGAGTTGGAGAAGTACGCGGGAGTGCTGAAGCCGAGGAACCTGGAGGTTTTTCGTGCGGAGTTGTCGGCGCGCGGCATGGGCGACCAAACGGAGATCTTCCAGCGGGCTTCCGGACGATTCGCGGCGGAAATATACAAAGAAGATATTGAGTCGGCGATCCGAACCTCGGACTTTGGGGGATTTCAGCTTCTGGAGCTTACCGATTATCCCGGCCAGCACGAAGCCCTGGTGGGAATGCTCGACTGCTTTTGGGAATCGAAGCGCCTGGTGACGCCGGACGCGTTCCGGCGCTTCTGCAGTGACACGGTTCCTCTGCTGCGCTTTGCGAAGTTCGTCTGGCAGTCGGATGAGGTCTTTCGCGCGCGAGCCGAAATTGCGCACTACGGGAGGAGAGATATTCTCCACCCTGAGATTCGCTGGTCCGTTTGCGATGAGGCGGGACAAATATTGCGCGAGGGGAAACTGCATTGCCGAAAAGTGGCGCAGGGAGGAGTGATGTCAGCCGGCGAAATTGAGTTTCCGCTCTCGTTTGCACATCACGCAATGCGGCTGACGCTAACCCTGGAACTCTCCGGAACCGGAATCAGCAACTGCTGGGAGGTATCGGTGTATCCTGCGCATCTGCAACTTCCGGAAACGAATGACATCAGGATGACGACGCAACTCGACAGCGCGTCCATGCAGCATCTGCAGCAGGGAGGGACGGTGTTCCTCTCAGCTCCTCCGGAGCAACGGGGCAGCCGTTTGATGAAGATGAGGTTTCTGCCGGTGTTCTGGTCTTTCGGCATGTTCCGGAAGCAACCCGGAACGATGGGGATTCTGTGCGACCCTGCGCATCCGGCATTGGCGTCATTCCCAACGGATATGCACAGCAATTGGCAATGGTGGGAGCTGACGGAGGGTACAAATGCGTTCATCCTGAACGACGCACCGCAGGGACTTCGACCGCTCATTCAAGTCATAGACGATTTTCATCGCAATTACCGGCTCGGTGTCGTGATTGAGGCTCGTGTCGGACGTGGCAAGCTTCTCGCGACCTCGTTGTGCATGACACAGGGGCTGGACGACAAGCCAGTGACCCGCCAACTTCTTTACTCTCTGCTGCAATATGTAACGGGAAAGAGCTTCGCGCCCAAGTATGTTCTGGAGCCTGGCACGGCGGAGCGTCTGTTTACGAACGGTGTTTAAAAGTGGCGTTTGCCACCGGATGTGTGGCAAAGAGCGATGTTCGTTTTGCGCCGCGGGCCAATATCAGTTGCCAAACGCAGCCTGGCTGCTGGTGAAGGAATCAGGAACAGGCCTGAACTTATATCGATGAACTGTGCCGCAGGTTACCGGAGATCACCACATGTGTCTCTCTGGCGCAAGAGTTCTGCCGCACGATCCGGCAAGGGGGTGCCGCCGCTTGGTCCAGGTGGCGCGAAGGCGCCAGGACCAGTTTGCTGGCCAATTTTGCCAAACACGTCTGCCGCGACGAAGCTGCGCTACTCGCGGCAATGCAACAACCCTGGAGCAACGGCTTGGTTGAAGGAAATGTCCATCGGCTGAGGCTCATCAGGCGCTCAATGTACAGCCACGCTAAGGCATTGTGCATAAATAGTCGATCCTGAAAAGCTAGTAACATACTTTATTATCAATAACATATACGAACTTATCGTGGTATAATTATCCCAGTTCCAGAGTAAATTCTGCCGATAGCTGGGGAAAACGATGCGTCCCAAGCTCATCTTCTACACTATATTTTAGGAAGTGGTTGATTATCAGCATGTTGCAGTTTTGAAAATGGTGTAGTGACACGCGTTCTCTCCATCTGCGCCGAATTGAAGATAGATTCAGCATGCTCGCAGCGTGGGTGGCAAGGCAACGCCGCAAGCTTGAAAGACCTTGCCCGCCACGCCGGAAGTCTGGCCGCGAAAGACGTAACCCTTGCCGTTGATCGCGACTTCCATCTCAACGATGTTGCCCAGATCCCGGATGACGTCGGCCCATTCCAGCTTCCACTGCTTGCGCGCCAATCGGTCCTCCAGTTCCTTGCGTAACAACAGCGCGAGGAAGGAGCAAAACACGTGCCCGCGAATCGTCTCGTCGCACTTGTGATAGATCGGCCGGGTATCCAGCAGC
>DAIDGW010000183.1 GCA_027452245.1 Acidobacteriaceae bacterium | reverse complement strand
GGCTGGATTGGCTCGCTCACCGGACAGCAAATGTGAACGGTGACGGCCATGACCAAGCGAGGAGAACCATTACCGATCAATCAAGCGCTGAATCGTCCGAGAGCCAAACTCGGCCTCGACCTCACAGCATGGATGGCGATCATATTCGCCTGCGTAACGGTTTTCCTCGTTGGGTTTCGTCTTTTGGCGATGATGGCCTTCCCCACGCTCGCAGTGGGCGCGTGGCTCATCGTTCGTAAACACCCAAAGATGTTTCAGCTCTGGGGCCTGAGCCTCAGCCAGAAGTCCTACTATGACTCGCGCAAATACTGATCAAGCCAAACATACGCCGTGGTTTGCCAAAGCCGGAGCCGCGTGCTCGATTGTGCCAATCTCGCGCTTCATCGGCCCGAACATCTTTGCGCTCAAAGGTGGAGGGTACGGATGCCTGTTTGCGCTTACAGGCATCGATGAAGAGGGTTTGACCGACCAGGAGCTTGACGCAAGGATGCGGTCGATAGAAGGCGCATTGCGTGGTCTTTCCGAAGGGTCGTGTCTCTATCAGTACACCCGCGTCATGTCCGGCTTCGCGTTGCCGCGTCAGCAGAAATACAAAAATAGCGTCACACAGACTTTCGTTGATGACCGGCTCGCGTTCCTTGAGAAGACGGCAGGTTTTCGCCGCATAGACCTCCACTGGTGCCTCACGCTGGAGCCATCGAAGCTAAAAGCATTCGACCTCAAGCCCCAGGAAAACGCCGCCGACACCTCGCGGCTCCTCGGAGAGATTCAGAAGACCGCAACGATTCTGGAAGGTCATCTCGGGAGTATGTTGGGCCTGCGACTGCTCGATAAAAACAGCGCATTTCAGTTCTTCTCCTATCTCTTCAACCTGGAAGAGTGGGCCGCGCAGTCAATACTCCGCGATGATACCGGCGTAGACCGGCAAATCGTCAGCAACCCAGTCGCGTGGCACACCGATCATCTTCGCATCGGCAAGCGCTACGTGCAGATGTTCTCCCTCAAGACGACGCCCGAAGCATCCCGGCCCTGCCTCTTCTCTGGCCTGCTAACACTGGATTGCGATAGCGTCTTGTGCTCGACATGGCGACCCAGGTCCACCGCCGCAGCCCGCAGTGAGATCGATGCTCAGGAGAAGTTCATCTCTTTTTTCAAAGTCGGCGTGCTGACGCGAGTGATGAGCGGACGCGATACAGCGTCGCTTGACACCGGAGCCGGTGCGAAGGCCGCCAACAACAGCGTCGATGACTTGAGCCTTGTCATCCGTGAGTTGGACAAGAAGGCGCAGGGCGAATACGCTCTGCGGCTGCTGCTCGCTGCCAACAGCGCTGAACAGCTACGAGACACCGCGCCCGCCGTGCATCGAATCTTCGTCGATGCGCGGGCGCAGGTGATTGAGGAGACGCTGGGAAACCTCTGTGCGTTCTACGCGATGTTCCCCGGCAACGGCAAATTCAATGTCTTCCCAATGTGGCTGTCCGAAGAACATCATGCGCGACTGTCTTCCGTTTTTGCCCCGCACATCGGCCATCCGCATTCGGAAGACCTGGACTGCGAGTACCTAAATGTCTTCGAGACACGCACGCGGACGCCATTCTTTCAGGACGTTTACGTGGACGGTGTGTGCGTCATGCTCATCATTGGGCCTACAGGGTCGGGCAAAAGCGTGATAGGCAATACAACCGCCTTTATTTGCTCGGTACAAAGTCGCCCGCGAACATCCACCTTACGCCAAAGCGGTCGTTCAGGGCACCGTAGACTCCGAAGTAGGTGGGCCGGAGCGGGTTGGTGACTTTGGCACCTTCGGAGAGTTTTTCAAACAGATGCGTGAGCTCCGCCTGCGTGCCGCCGTTGACAAACATGCATACGGTGTTGCCGCGAATGGGAGTTTCGTTGGGCGCGAGCCAATCGGATGCGGAGAGTTCCATTTCGCCTGCGCTGAGGTGGGCGTTCAAAATTTTCTCCTGCTGGGCGGCCGACATCTGTTCTTTTGCGGGGGTGTCTTTCACTCTGGTCAGTGTCAGATTTCCGCCAAGGCAGGATTGATAGAACTTCATTGCATCTGCGCACGATCCATCGAAGAGCAGATAGGGTGTCAGCTTGGTCATGTTATCTCCTTGGATTGTCTTTTCCTTTTCGCGGCCGGCAGCATGCACCGGGAACGCATTGACGGCTGCCACCGAGGCCGCCGCCACAGCAAACTGTCTGCGCGAGATTGAAATTGTCTTTGTCATGATGACTCGCCATCTCCTTCGTGCTTACTTGTTCGTCTCACTCTCGCCGAGCAGGTCTGTCAGCCGATCCATTCGCTGTTCCCACTCCGTCCGGTGATTGCGCACCCACTGCTCAAGAGCGTCTAGCCCTTTCGAAGCCATGTGGCAGGTCCGGACTCGGCCGACCTTTTCCGTGATCGCAAGGCCCGATTCCTCAAGGATCGACAGGTGCTGGCCAACTGCGGTTAGCGTAATTCCGAGCCGGTCTGCCAGTTGCGAGACCGAGACGGGCCCCTGGCTCAACCGATCCACGATCGCGCGCCGTGTTCCGTCGCCGAGGGCATGAAACACCCGGTCGATATCTACTCGGCTCTTTGTCACGGGGCCACCTTCTAAAGTTCGGCCATCAGCGAGACGAGATTGTCGGCGAGGAGATTCCAGCCTTGCTCGCGCCGCTCGGGCCCGTCGGAACCTTCGAAGAAAGCTCCCTGATGGGTGATGAAGAGGTCCGTACCGTTCTTCGTCTGCATGAGTTCGAAGGTGACCTGCGATGCAGAGAAGACGTGATCGCCTATCTTCATGGTCGAGGCGCTGACAATCCGCTGGCCGGGGATGATGAGCTGGAAGCGCGCTTCATTGGTGATGACTGCGCCGGCGATGGGGGTCTCCGGCCCCATCTTGTACTTAAGGAGCTGCCTGCCGCCCTCGACGAAGTCGCTTTGAAACTCGACGAGCTCGGAATGACCCCCGCCATCCATCCACTGCCGCACTTTGCTCGGGTCGGTCAAAGCTGCATAGACGACGTCCGGCGGCTTGGCGAAGCTGCGCTCAACGACGCACGTAGCGTGCACGGTTTTTGGTTCCACTTTGGTTGTCATCATTCTCTCCATCGTCGAATTCAGCTCCACTACTGAAGCATCCCCTTGAGTGTCGCTGATGCTATCTTAATTGTCAAGTATGTACTTCAGTAATATTTCAACTCGGTGTGAAGGCATTTACAGAGCACCAGTAGGAGATGTTCACGACTTATCCGCGAGCGACGGCCTCGTTTGCAGCCGAGGCGCCAACGTCCGCGCCGGATCCATCAGAAGTTGTTCGTCGATCTGTTTTCCGCCGCACTCGGCCAAGAGGTCAGTTCAGGAATCGACAAGGTTTGCGTTCCACTTGACGGAAAGTCGCCATGTCGGACTAGTGATCGCGATTGAATTGGCAATATCAGGGAGATAACCGGCCAATGAGCTGAGCCAAGCGATCGAGGCTGCGAGTAAGAAGCTATATTCTCTTTCAGTTGGATTTCTTCAGGAGGAGGAGCTTCGCAGCCGGCTGGCGATCTTGGCGGGTCAACGTCGACAGCGAAGCCCCTTTGAGGTAACGATCCTCTTTGTCCCAGTATCGGCCGGGCTGGAGCAGCTTGCTGTCTGCTGGGCCGACGGCTGCGACCAGATCATCATACGCCTGTGTCCGGTCTGTAATCGCGATTCGATTGTTGGTCACGGTCGGCGGCGCAAGCAGGCACACGACGAGCATCACGACTGGATCGGGATCCGGCGTGGCCGCTGTTCGATCTGTGGCACGACGTTTACCTTTCTTCCGCTGTTGTCGCTTCCGTACACCCACTTCAGTTTGTTTGCGCGCTGCCAGGCATTGTGGAGACGATTTACGGAACACTGCTCCTGGGAAAAGGCAGCGCCGAAGCTGAAGGATGCTGATCGGGTGCCCGATGCTTCCACAGTTCGTCGCTGGTCGTCGGACCTTGACCGTTCTGATCCTCCGGTTTCATTCGTTCGACAGGTCACGGCTTCCATAGCCCGGTGGCTTCAGCGAGGTAATCCTAACGATCCGCAGGCAGCCCCGTTACCCTGGATGGCCTCGGTTTTGGAGATTCTCTGGCCTCTGCGTTTGTAAAAAAGTTGGCTCGCCCACCATCCTTGCCTGGGAACGGGACGGGAGTGATTCCAGACTGGGTTCGGGAGGCGAAGAATCGCTGTGGGCCACGATGTGGAAACACTCAAAGGCCGCCTGCCGTTATTAGAGTACTTGCGGCAGCAGAACTGGACAGGCCGGCGGGCGGGACGCTTCGAATATGTCGGACTCTGTCCGTTGCACAAGGAGAGCCGGCCGTCGTTCTATGTGAACACGCGCAAAGATGTCTTCTACTGCCATGGCTGCGGGCAGGGCGGAGATCTGATTCGCTTCGTGCAGCTATCCCGCCAGGCATCTTTCCGGCAGACCCTCGCCTATCTCGATCCACAGACCCATCGAGAAGCTGATTGGGCAACGCTACTCGAGCAAGCAGCTGTGTTCTATCAGCAGCAGCTCGATCACTATCCGGAGGCGTTTGAGTATTTGCGTCAACGCGGACTTCATGATCCTGCCTTGATCCGGGAGTTGCGTATCGGCTATGCGCCGGGTGGAGTTTTGCGCCGGCATCTCACGACGCAAGGCTATTCCTTCTCAGTGTTGCGAGAAGCCTGCCTGATCAACGCGCAAGGCGCGGATGCTCTCTATCAGCGCATCGTCTTTCCGTTGCGCCAGGGCGAACAGATCATCAACCTCTACGGCCGCAGCATCGGCACCGCCTTCACTCATCGCTTCCTGCCCGGCAGCAAGGGGGGCTTGTATGCGTGGGAGAAGGTACGGTGCTGCTCTGAGGTGATTCTTGTCGAAGGCCTGTTCGACTATGCCGCGCTGCGGCAGGCGGGCTTTTCCAACGTCACCTGCTCGCTGGGCACGCATCTCAACGCTGACCAGTTCCGCCAGCTGAGTGACGGCCCGCGCATCGTCTATATCGCCTTCGATGATGATGCCAACCAGAGTGGCAGGCAAGCAGCAGAACAGTTGGCCCATCGGCTTGCCGCTCATGGTATATCCACTCGTCGGGTTCTTCTGCCTGAAGGTCAAGATCCCAACTCCTTCTTCGTTGGCGGTGGAGATGCGCAACAGTTCCAGTCTCTTGTGGAGGACGCACGGCCATGAAGTTCTGTGTTGTTCGCGAAAAGAGGGCGCCAGGTGCACGCAGCCCGATTTACGTGATCGAACAAGAAACAGGTCAAGGGGTGGGCTGGATCAACCGCTACCTGGACCGTGAGTACGTCCGCCGACTTGCGAACACCAGTCTGTACAGCTATGCGCACAGCTTGTTGCACTTCGTGCGCTGGTGGGAGAGCGTTCATCATACCGGCGACATCTCCGAGGCAGGCCTTACCGAATCAACCTTGCTCGACTACATCCGATTCCAGTCCAGCCAGCAACCGCCGCCGTCAGCCTCTACCATCAACGACCGCGTAGCTTGCGCCGATCGCGCTATCCGCAACGAGTTCCCCGATGCCCCCTGTCAGGCCGCACCCGGCTTTCATCAGGTCTACCTGCATCGCAGGCCGCTGGGGCTCGGCCGGCCCAGGTTCGATCTCAGCAGACTCCGCGTGAGGGAACCGAGACTCACCATCGTTCCTCTGTCGGTCGATGAAGTAGCGCGCTTCTGGTCGAGCTTCCGCACTGCGCGCGACTTGGCCATCGTGGGCCTGATGCTCATGCACGGCTTGCGCTCTGCAGAAGTCATGACCCTGAACCGCGATGACGTGCTGTTATCCGAAGGCCAGCTCCGCGTGCGCGGCAAGGGCAGCAAGATGCGCTTCCTGCCCCTGGCGCCGGAGACCACGCAACTACTCGATCACTACCTGCGCCTGGAGCGGCCTGATCGCTGCTCAGCGGCACTGTTCGCAGTGTTGAAAGGACCCGCGCGCGGCCAACGCATGACGCCAGCGGGATTACGCTCTCTGTTCCGACATCATCGCCGCACTACCGGCGTAAAGATCGCCAACCCACATCGCTTCCGGCATACCTTCGCTTCGGATATGGTGCGTGCCGGCATCAGCCTTCCCGCTCTCATGCAGTTGATGGGCCATGCCGATATCGAGACCACCCTGCACTATGTACAGGTCTCGCCGCAGGACGTCTATCTCCAGTACGCCCGCGCCGCGGCACAGTGCATCCATCCCCAGCCGAGTATCGCCCCGTGAAGAAGCGTTGGCGCCGTCCTCCGCTCGAGCATCCGCTGGCTCCGGCCTTCGCGCATGCCCTTGAGTCCCTCTGTACCGCGCTCAGTCCTGCCACTCTTCGCAACTATGAGTTCGCTGTGCGCAGTTTCCTTGTTTATCTTGGCGCCGAACACCCCACGGTCACTGATCTCGAGCAACTACGGCGCGATCCGCACACCCTCGGGTGGATGGCGCGCATGCGCGCCCAGAATCCGCCACTGGCTGCTTCAACTTGCATCCTACGCCTTATCGCTTTGCGTGCCGTTCTCAACGAGTTGGCTTGGACACACAAGCTCGCTGAACTGGCTCACCTGATTCGGCGCGAGGACATTCCGCGCACTCCGCAAAACCTACCCCGGCCGCTCCCTGCAGAACAGGATCAGATTCTGCAACAGGAGTTGACTCGTCGCAACGATCTCGCTGCAAATGCCTTCCTGTTGCTGCGCCATACCGGCATGCGCATCGGCGAGTGTGTTGATCTCTCCTATGACTGCCTGCACTCCATAGGCCCGAACCAGTGGGCGATCCACGTACCCTTAGGCAAGCTCAAAACGGAACGTATGGTTCC
>DAIDGW010000182.1 GCA_027452245.1 Acidobacteriaceae bacterium | reverse complement strand
CTGTCTATAAGATGACTCCGCAAGGTACCCTCACGACGCTGCACGAATTCTGCTCCTTACCCAGCTGCGCCGACGGGCAACAGCCACAGGATGCAGGATTGGTCCAGGCGACCGATGGAAACTTCTACGGCACCACAGAATTCGGAGGCGCTCACGCCTACGGCACCGCCTTCCGCATCACGCCCAGCGGTACGCTTACCACGCTCTACAGTTTTTGCTCTCAGTCCGGTTGTAGTGATGGCCGAGAGCCGATCGCAGGACTGGTGCAGGCTACCGATGGAAACCTCTACGGAACCACCAATGGCGGCGGAGTCACCAACGGCTGCGGAACCGTCTTCCGCATCACATTAAAAGGCGTTCTCACCACTCTTTATCAGTTCGATTGTTCCAACGGTGCGGGCCCGGAAGGAGCGCTGATTCAAGCCGGCGACGGCAACCTCTACGGCACGACTGCCGGAACCAACGGCTATCCCTATGGCTACGGTACTGTGTTCAAAATTACGACAGCCGGTTCATTGACGACCCTGTATAGCTTTTGCTCCGCCGCGAACTGCACGGATGGCGCATCTCCTCTCGGTGGAAGCCTGATCCAGGCTACGGGACGGCAACCTCTACGGCATGACCTCGGGCGGCGGAACCGATTTTGAGGGCACCATTTACAAAATCACCTCCGCGGGGGCGCTAACCACTCTCTATAGCTTCTGCTACCCCGGAACCTGCAATGTCGGCGCAGTGCCCTACGGTGCCTTGATGCAGAGTACCAACGGCCAACTCTACGGCGAAACCAGCAGCGGCGGAGCCAATTACGAGGGCTCCATTTTCAGTCTTAACGTCGGTCTGGGACCGTTCGTTGAAAGTCTGCCTTCATTCGGAAAAGTCGGCGCAAAGATCAGGATCCTGGGCACGAACCTGAAAACCACAACCGCCGTGTCTTTCAACGGAGTGGCCGCCACTTTTTCCGTGCTCTCCAACACGCAGGTCGAAGCCACCGTCCCAACGGGAGCTACGACCGGCAAGGTCAAGGTCACGACTTCGAAGCGCACGTTCACCAGCAACGTCTCGTTTCGAGTCCTACCCTGAGCGTTCATGCCGTGAATTCATCATGGATGCGTAATGGTGTTAGTAGTCCAGCATATGCGCCACTAACCCCATTCCGCTTCGCTCGATTCCGGCTTTCGTAACAAAGCAGGCCGCTCAGCGCCATCCCATGGCGGCCTGCCCCTTTCAAATCCAGAAATATCCCATTCCTCTGTTCTGATTTCAGAACAGCTCTGAGAGGCCTCAGAGACCCCGATCTGCCGCTGTCATACTTGTGCTTCCGTCTTTACATGATTTCCGTTTCAAGGCGCGCGCCTTTTGTAAGCGCATCTGTGCCAAATTCTTGTCCGAATGAGGAACTCAATGAAAAGTAGGACGCCGGTCATCTTCCTGGTGCTTGCTCTCACCTTGCCTCTGCTCGCGCAAAATGATTCCGGCAGCACCGTTTCCAAAATCGTCGCCATGGAAAAAGCCTGGAACCAGGCCTTCAAGCTTCGCGACACCAAAGCCATTGATGCTCTCCTCGCCGACGACGTCGTCCTCGTCAACGACGACGGCAGCCTGCAATCCAAGGCTGCCTTCCTGAAACTCGTGAAATCCTCGAAGCCCAGCTCCGATGAGCAGGTCACGCCCGAATCTATCGATGTCCGCGTGCTTGGAGAAGTCGCTATCGCTACCGGCGTGTTTCGCTCTAAGGGCGTCGAGAACGGGAAGGCCTACCAGCGCCAGGACCGCTTCGTCGATACCTGGATCCGGCGCGGCGGCAATTGGGTCTGCGCGTCCGCCTCCGCTACCCGCGTCACGGGCTGACGCAGCCCGCGCCCCCGGAGTGCCCGGTTCCCCCTTCCGTGTCCATTTTTGCGGCGGGATGGGATTGACTAACCCTTCTGCAATCTCTCGCTTTCATTTATCCTGAAAAGTTACCGCACAGCCGCGATTCACGCCTGTACGCATCATCTCTGCATTTTCAACCGAGGAGCCAGCTCAACGCTGTTCTTATGAAGACCGGAATCATTGGCCTGCCGCAGGTCGGCAAGAGTTCACTATTTCGCATTCTCACCCGGGCGCATCTGTCCGAACAGGCCTTCGCCAATCCGCGCGAAGCTCACGTCGGAGTCGCCAAAGTTCCCGACGACCGCCTCGACCGCCTCGCCGCTCTCTACAATCCGAAAAAGCTCACGCACACTTCCGTCGAATACGTCGATGTCGGCGCGATCGGCCAGGAAGCACTCAAAGAGACGGCCTACATCGGACACTTGCGTCAGGTCGACGCCCTAGCCCACGTTCTACGCGCCTTCGAAGATCCCGCCATTCCGCACGTCGGCGAAATCGATCCCTTACGCGACATCAGGAACGTCGAATTCGATCTCATGGTCAGCGACCTCGGCCAGATCGAGAAGCGCCTTGAGCGCCTCGAAAAAGACCTGAAGAAGATGAAGACACCCGATCTCGAAAAAGAATTCGAGCTGCTCAAGAAAGCCAAGGCGCATCTTGAAACCGAGAAGCCTCTGCGCGAAATGACGATGTCTCCGGAGGACAAAAAGCGCATTCGCGGATTCATGTTCCTGAGCGAGAAGCCGATCCTCTACGTGCTCAACATCGGGGAGTCCACTGAACTCGGCAACGAACTGGAGCAGGCCGTCGCCAAATACAAGCTCACCGAAGTTGCCGGTCGCCCCAATGCTGCCGCCACCGCGATCTGCGGCAAGGTGGAAGCCGAACTCTCGGAGATGAGCGATGCCGATGCCGCCGACTTCCTTTCCAGCTATGGTTTGAAGGAGAGCGGGCTGGTGCGCCTGATTCGCACCACTTACCAGCTGCTTGGACTCATTTCCTTTTTCACCGCCGGCGAAGATGAGTGCCGCGCCTGGCAAATTCCCGCTCGCACCCGAGCCCAGGAAGCAGCCGGAGCCATCCATTCCGATCTGGAAAAGCATTTCATCCGTGCCGAGACCATCCGATGGGACCAGCTGCTCGAAGCCGGCAGCGAAGCCAACGCCCGCGCCAAGGGTACGCTGCGCCTGGAGGGTAAGGACTACATTGTGCAGGATGGAGATGTGATGCACATTCGCCATAGCGGCTAGAAACCGTTGCGCGCACCACATTTCTGGCATCTTATTTTCGAGATTCTAAATAACCTGAGTGCGTGGCCTTTCTTTTGCCGAAGACGTTCTTTGCGTCAGCCGTCGTACGAACGCAAAAACTTGAGAGTTTTTCCTATGCCGATGAAAATTCTTGTCTCGGAGCAATCGTTCATGTCGGAAACAGCAAAATTGATCAGAATGCTCAGCAAGCCGGCCGCATGGGGCAGCGGCTGGACCAGCGCCATCCTTTGCCTCAGCGCTGCCAGCGGTTACTGGCTCGCCGGGGAGCGCAAACGCGCGATCGTTTGGCTTGCACTCGGGGTGATTGAGATTTCCGCCATCGTTCTCTGACGAGCGGTAATTAAGGCCTGCTCGCCGAGCCGTGTGAACTCTTCCTCAGCGCCCATAGCAACTTCCGGAAATTCAGAGCTACCGCACGTCCCCTCACGCTTACACTGACTGAAACTCCTTCTTGATCTCCTGTCCCGCAATTGGGAACTGTTATCATCCCATTCGCACATGAACGCGATTCTGACCAGCGTGCTGCTCGGACTCACGGCCGCCGCCGCCAACGTCTTTGGCGGAGCCATCATCGTTCAGCGCAACTGGGAGCGCCGCTATCTCCGCTACTTCGTAGCACTCGGCGCCGGATTTATGCTGGCTACCTCTCTGGTCGAAATGGTTCCCGAAAGTCTTGCACTGCGCGGCCGGTCGGCCGCATTCCTAATCCTTCTCGGCTATCTCATCATCCATTTCTTCGAGCACACGCTCACGCCGCACTTCCACTTCGGCGAAGAAACGCACGCCGACGAATTCCTGCACGCGCGCAAAAGCTATTCCGTTCTGCTGGGATTGATGATTCACACCTTCTTCGACGGCATCGCCATCGCTTCCGGATTTCTGGTAACCGAGTGGCTGGGATGGCTGATCTTCTTCGCGATTTTCCTGCACAAGATTCCGGAGGGATTCACCGTCAGTTCGGTGATGCTGGCCAGCGGACGCAGCCGCGGCATCGCCTGGGGAGCGTCGATCCTGCTGGGAGCCAGCACCCTCGCAGGCGTCCTGATCATGGCCGTCTTCCGCCACAGCGTGGCCGCCGGCCTTCCACTCGCCGCCGGAGTCACCATCTACGTCGCCGCTTCCGATCTTATCCCCGAAGTCAATCACGAACCCGGTGTCCGCATGGCTTTAGTCGTTTTCATCGGCGTAGGTCTTGTGTTCCTGCTCGACGCGCTGTTTCACCTGCACTGAGTCCCTGCGGCATCTGATTCGAGAAACGAATTGCTTGGTCATTCCGGAGCGCAGCCAAGCCAATCTGGCTTTTTCTTCTTTCATCCCGAGCGAGCTTTTGCTCCGTTTCGAAGCAAAGCAAGGCCGCAGGCGAAGGATGTTGTTCCCTATAGCTGGTCCCCAACGAAAAAGACCCTCGCCGTAGCGAGGGTCAAAATTCCCGGTCCAGTTTAATTCACCGTGATGCTCACCGGAGCCGACGGAATTCCGTTCGTCACCACCTGCAACGTGCTCGCTCCCGTTTCCATGCTCGCGGGCACGTCGAAATGCGTGTAGACAGTCTTCGATCCCGTGGCCACTCCCATCGAGCTGTGGTTATGCGTTTTAGCATAGAACACATGCCCGGTGGAATTGTTCGTGATCCTCACTAGTGGATAGTTCGTCGCCGTCTGGTACTCATCCCCAAACGCCGCCGCCTGTGACAGTCCGTTGAACTGCGTGCCTGAAATCGCATACGTGGACCCGCGCTTCACTGAAGTTGCAACCTTGGTGATCGTGGGCGCCCACTGCGCCTGGTATGTTCCCGCCGGGTTGTACACTTCGGTCCCGCCCACCAGCACCTGGCCCGTCGGCAGCATCATCAGGCATCCCGGCGTATAGGGTACCTGCGTCAATGTCGTGCCGTTGAACTCATACGATCCGACGGTCCCTTCCACCAGCACATTCCCGCTGGGCAACAACGCCGCAAACGAATCTCCGGCGTTGTCGTTATTGGGAAAGTCCGGACCGGTGGTCCAGCCCGACTCCGGAGAGTAGATCGCGGTGTGACCCGGCCCGCTGCCTCCGTTGCTATACGACCCGGTCGCGAATACGGTCCCGTCCGGACGTAAAATGGCGGGCCCGATTTCTCCCGGCGGATAGTAGCAATACTTTCCATTCGGCCCGAACGAAATGCATCCGAACGGCGATGGAGAATGCAGATCCACCACCGTGCTGCCGGCGCTCGCCCAACTGTGGTTCGACAGCGAGAAGATTTCCGAGTTCGGCGCGTTCTTTACATCCGCTGTGAGCACATCGCCCGTCGGCAACAGCGTCCATCCCTCTTCCGCGTTGAAATCGCTTTTACCAACACCTTTGAACGTCGTCCACGTCAGCGTCGCCGGGTTCAGCACCGCCATATTGGTCGTGAGCTTGTCCCCAATCAGAAAATCTCCATTCGCCAGCACCAGCGCCGGAGAATCTCCGATATACCCCCATCCTTTCGGCGCCGGCAGGTTCGTCCACGTATTCTTCGCCGGGTCGTAAACTGCTCCCAGATTGGTTAATGCAAAATTGTTGTAGTTGTATTCGCCGCCAACGATCACAAGCCGCCCATCGGCCAGCACCGCCGACGCAAATGCATCCGGAACGTACCCCGATGGCAAGCTCGCCATCTTCGTCCACGTGCCGTTCACGTAGCTTCCCGTGTTATCCGGAGTGAGTTTGTACCAGTCCGACTCGCCATTACCCTGTGCTATCACGGTTCCATCGGTGAGAAGAAATGTAAGCATTGCCCCATCCGGAGGCTGGTTTTTCAGACGCTGTATGGTCTGCGCCTGCGAAACCATCCCCGCGGTAAGCAACAGAGAGAGTGCCACCACGGCCTTTTTAAACACGTAGTTCCTTTCTTTTATTGATATCGGGGGAGGAGCCGAAAAAAATCCGGGAGTCACTCTACCGGATTTCTACGCAAGAAGGTAGAGCCCATAGGCTCTGTACGAAATTATTTTTAATCCAAGAGGGCTTAATCGACCGTATGCTTCGCGGTGTAACCGTCGCGGGCCACGACTTCAATCTTTACGTTCTTGCCCTTCTGATCATGCACCTTCAATGGGCCGCCGTCAGGTGCAACAACTTGCACTTTCAGCTTGCGATAGGTTCCGTCGAGCTTGGTGTTCGACGGATGATAGGCCAGCGAATATTGATGCCGGATGTCGCTGGAGATATCCCCAAACAGATCCGGAAGCTCGCCTTCAAATCGCGGGAAATACGCCCGCCCTCCCGTCATCGCGGCAAAGGTCCGCATCTCGTTGTCGCCCTGCAAATAATCCATGCGTCCCACGGGAATGCCCATGCCATGCATGCCGTAGCAGTTCATCGGGTTGATGTCGCACCACTCGCGCACGATGAATCCCACGCTGATCGGGAAGATGGTCACATCCTTGGTTTCTTTGATCTTTTTGATCATCTGGTCCAGCGTGAGTTTACTGAAGGTATCGACTCCCGTCGTCACCAGGATGATGTATTTTTTTCCCTGAATCCGGTCCAGCCGGTCCAGCGTGTCATACAGCGCGTCGAAAAGATTGGTCTCCGCAAATCCCGGAATTTGCAGTTCGTTCAGCGCCCCGTACATCGCCTGTTTGTTCTGGGTGAAATCTACCAGGATGTGCGGCTTCATGTCGTAATACTCCACCGCCACCCAGTCATCTTTCTGCAGCGAGTTCACGAAGGCGTACGATGCCTGCAGTGCCTGAATCATGAAGACGTAATTGGTGGAAGCAAACTCGGTCAGCAAGACTGCCGTGATCGGCGCCTGGGTCACGCTGAAATCGGAAATCGTCTGCGGAACACCGTCTTCCAGAATGCGGAAATTGTCTTTCTTCAGTCCCGGAACAAATTGCCCGTTCTTGGTCGTGACCATCACATCCACGTCGACCAACGGAACGTTTACCTTCAGCGAGTAGTCCGGCATCCCCTCAACTTTTTTTGGAGTCACCGGAGGCGGTGGCGGCGGCGCAGCATCCCCGCTCTTTTTCGGGATCGCGTACGGACCAATATTGTCACCGGGGCCGCCCGCTTCGGCAGGCACGTCCTGTTTCTGTTTTCCGCTGTCAGACGATTGCGCGTTACCCGGCGTCGGGCTGGACGGCGTCGGCGTGCTCGACGGATCTTGCGCCATGGCGGCAAGGCCTGCTAATACCAATCCGCTCAATAGCATCCAGACTAGCCACTGGCCGCACTTCCGCCCTGAAATATCTATGGATTTCTGCGTAAACATAACGGGGTCCCCGAGAATTCCTATGCTAGTATAGACGCAAGCATTATGAATTGGGATGTTTGCCCGGCTCCCGTTATACCCCTCCTGGCAACGCAGCAAAGTCCCAAAGAGTCTAAAATTTAGCAGAACCCCTCGCAGGTTCCTCGGGGCAATACATGAGAAAAGTAGTACTCGCGCTCCTCGTCTCCGCCTTTTCCCTGTCCGTCGCCGTGGCTCAAAGCACGCCGCCGCAAACCATTCCGGTCGATCAGATCCATACCGGTATGCGCGGGGTCGCCTACACTGTCTTCCAAGGTGTAAATCCCGAACCCATGGACGTGGAAGTCCTGGGCATTCTGCACAACGTGAACGGCCCCAAGGGCGACATCATCCTGGTGCGCCTGCACGGAGCGAAGGTGGAGTACACCGGCGTCGTCGCCGGCATGAGCGGCAGCCCCGTTTATCTCGACGGCAAACTCGCTGGAGCGCTCGCCTTCCGCATTGGTGAATTTTCCAAGGAACCGATCGCCGGCGTCACTCCGATCGCCGACATGCTCGAAATCAACGCGATGGATAAATCTCCCGCCGAAGAAGTCGCCGCAGCCAAGCCCACCGTCAACAACGTTGCGGGAAAGACTTCTTCGCCCGGAATCTCGCCCTCGGTTTCCGAACCGGAGCAATCGTTCGCCAACTATTTGAGACCGATCGACGCGCCGCTCATCTTCAACGGATTTTCCGAAGACACGATGCGCACCTTCGCTCCGCAATTCGCCAGCGCGGGAGTCGTTCCCGTCATGGGCGCCGGGTCCATGAACAGCGACGTGAAGCAGCCCGAACCGCTGGTGCCCGGCTCGGCCGTCAGCGCCGTCCTGGTCAGCGGCGATATGGATATTGAAGCCACCTGCACCGTCACCTACGTCGACGCGAACCATCTGCTCGCCTGCGGACATCCTCTACTGCAATTCGGATCCGTCGATCTGCCCATGAACAAGGCGCAGGTTCTGGCCACGCTGCCCTCGCCGCTGAACGCATTCAAGATCGTCAACACCACCGAGCGCGCCGGAGTCTTCGTGCAGGACCGTCATACCGGCATTCTGGGCGTCTTTAACAAGAAGCCTGACATGATTCCCGTCACGCTGAACATCCACAGCGGTGCCAGCGAGAAGCAGTTCCACTACCAGGTGCTCAACAATGCGCGGCTCAGCCCCGTCGCCATCATGGCCACGGTCTATCAGGCCCTGCATGGCGTGAACGAATACGGCGAAGAGATCACCTACCGTCTCAACGGATCGATCGACGTCAAGGGCTTCCCCAACGTTCAGCTGAAAAATATGTTCTCTCCCGCCGACGGAGGTCAGCCTGCCGCCATGGCTGCCGCGCTTTCGCTCGGCGAGCGCTTCGGACGCATCTACGACAATCCCTACAACGCTCCCGAAGTAAACGGCGTGAACCTTGATTTTGATCTGGTTCGCGAACGCCGCTGGGCCCGCCTCGATAGCGCCCGCACCGACGTGACTGAAGTTCGGCCCGGCGATGAAATCACCGTCGAGACCGTACTTGCTCCCTACCGCGGCGAGCGCAGCGTGCACGAGATTCCGGTAAAGATTCCTCCTTCGGTGAGCAAGGGAACGTTGCGCATCCTGGTTTGCGACGGCGACACGCTCGACCGCATGAGCCGCGGCACTCCAGCCTTCGGACGCAAGCTCGATCTCGCCTCCACAATCGCGCTGCTCAACAAAGAGCACTCGAACAATCGCATTTACGTTTCGCTGCTCGAGGCCGATCCTGAAGCCCGCGTCGCCGACAAAGTCATGCCCACGCTGCCCATCTCGGTCATGAATGTCATGGACGATATGCGCGACAACCAGGAGATGATCGTTAGCGGAGAATCCAGCGTTGACGAAACCGCGACTCCCCCTCTCGACTACGTCGTGAGTGGCGCCCAATTGCTGACGCTGACCGTGAAGTAGAACGACCCAATCATCCCGAACGTCCCGCGCGGGCGGAGGATCTCCGGTGGCACAAGCCCATCCGGCAAGCCCAGAAAATCTTCGCCGGGCACTTCGAATGTAGAAGTCAGCACGAACGTGTCATCCCGAACGTCCCGCGCTTTTACCAGCGGGCGGAGGGATCTCGGTCGCAACCGAAGCGTCCGGCAAGCTCGGGAAACATTCGCCCGAAGCCCCCAACCTTACCCCTGGCCGCGACATCCGAAGACCATGGCCCTCGACTCCAAATCCGCCATCAAGCCCCTCAAGAAGCTGCGCAAACTGGTCGGCAAACTCGACTTGCCGCCCACGGCCGAGGACGTCCACCATATCCGCACCTACACGCGAAAAATCGAGGCCACTCTCGTCGCCATTCCCGAGGTCTGCGGACGCAATGAAGAGCGCGTGTTGCATGAGTCCGCGAAGGTGCGCCGCGCGCCGGAAAAGTTCGCGACATGGACGTGCTCACCGGATACGTGAAGAAGTTAAAAGTAGAAGGCGAACAACGCTGCATCGTGCGACTGCTGGAGCATCTCGGAACCCAGCGCGATCGTTACGGGCGCAAGCTCCGCCAGAGTGCCCGGCAAGTGCGGGCGAATCTGCGGCCTGCGCTGAAAAAATCCGCGAACATGCTGGATCACTTGCTGCAAGACCAGCAGGACGGCCACGCCGGCGATCTCGCGCGTGATGCTGCCAGCGACGTCCTGCGTCTCTCGGCAGAGTTACGGAATCCCGCGCGCCTCACCAAAAACAACCTGCATCCTTACCGGCTCAAGGTGAAGGAACTTCGTTATCTGCTGCAGAACGCCCAGCCCGAAGCCGATCCGCAATTCGTCAAAGCGTTGGGAAACGTGAAAGATCAAATCGGCGAGTGGCACGACTGGGAAGAACTGCGCGGAATCGCCGCTGAGTTGTTTGCCGGGAATCGTCATCCAGGATGCAAGCTCGTCCACGAAATCCGCGCTATCGCCGACAGGAAATTTCAGCAGGCGCGGGCGGCCACCGAACAGCTGCGCAAGAAGTATTTCCCTACCCGCTCGGGGAAGAAGGCCAATTCCTACGCAGCCGTCCCTCAGCCGGTCCTCGAGTCAGCGGGAAGAAAGGCAGCTTAAAAAACTCTTACTCTTCTTCCTGCTCGCCCATCTGCATCGAGAGATAGCGCTCGTATCCGAGTTCGCGGATCTGATGCACTTGAGCCTCAAGGAAGTCGACGTGATCTTCTTCGTCTTTCAACAACTCGACGAGCAGATCGCGCGATCCGTTGTCCCCCTCTTTGGTCGCAATTGCGATGGCGGCGTTGTACTGCTTCACCGCAGAAAGCTCCAGGTCGAGGTCGCTCTCGAGCATGCTTTTTACCGAGCCGCCAACCTTCAGTTCCAGCGGCTGCATCGACGGGCTGCCATCCAGAAACAGAATGCGTTCGATCAGCACCTCGGCGTGCTTCATCTCGCCGATCGACTGCTTCTTGATGTACTCCGCCAGCTTGTCGTAGCCCCAGTTCTCGCACATTTCAGCGTGCAGAAAATACTGGTTGATGGCGGTCAGTTCCTCGCGCAACGCTTTGTTCAATTCAGTGAGTACTTTCGGATTGCCTTTCATAACGAACGCAGTATGACAAAGACGGGCGAGCGTGTAAACAGCCTGTGATCTATGTCACACGCTGCTTTTGTCATCCGGAATGACTTCGTCATTCCGAAGCGCAGCCAGGAATCTGCTTTCCCGCCTTTATCATCCTGGCCGAGAATTGCGCTCTGCCTGCGAAGCGCAGCCGAAGCATCTTGTGCTTTCCCGACTCGCCCACGAACTCTCGCCCAAGCGCCCCGAAGGGGCGTTTGAAAACAGACTGCGAAATGATGGCAGCATCCCGGAGGGGTGCCCGAACCACAAATAAATTTTCGCCCCAAACGCAGCCACCTGCGCCGGTTCCAGAGTTTTCCACAGCCCCTGTGTGACGCATGTACTTTCCTTCCACAGGCTCCGGGGGCGACACTGCCCTTCGTAAGGACCGGATGTGCGCCGCGCCAGACCCGGGACACTCGCGGCCCCCGCAACCTCCCACTGACGTGGCGTGAGGGACAGAGGGACATCTGATCAGGGCGCTTCAGGTTGACTACCCTGCATAGTCCAGGGCTGACGCCCGTTGTTGGAAGTGATCACTTCCATTGCATTTTCGCTGAAGTACGAAAAAGGGAACGCAGAGAAATCAGCAAAGAACAGAATAACTAGAACAAATACAGGCCAAGGAAAAGAATAGAACAGAAAAAGCTCTGAGACGCGATGTTTCCCCGAACGGCGGCGCAGCTGCGAAGGAGATCGTGTCTTCGTGTGTGCTCCCGCTGCAACTCCCCGGAATACGGCGATAGCAGTTCCCAGTCACGTAACAGCAGGTTCCTCCCCCCAAAAATCGGCGGTTCGGAACGACAAACCATCGCAGGTGCGTCCCTACGTTCCCATCTTGTCCAGGTGCTGAAAGCCGTGCGTAGCCAGGGCGGCAAAGAACATCAGCGTGCCGTTATATCCCACGTGCACCAGAAAGCTGGCGGCCACCGATTTCGTCACTGCGCGCACTGACGTCAGCACCACTCCCACCAGGAAGATCACCAGCACCGCCGCCCATGAATTTCCGTATTGCATGGAATGCATCAGGCCAAACGGCAGCGCCGTCAACAATATTCCCCAGAGGATTCCCATCCGCCTCTCGATCACGGGATAGAGGAATCCGCGAAAGAACAGTTCTTCCATCAGCGGGCCGACCGTGATGGCAAAGATTGAAATCAGGTAGGCGTCGAGCGGCCGCTCGAAGAAATGTTCAAACGGAGTGCTCTTCGGCATCGGCAGGAATCGGCTCATCAGATCGAGCGCCACCGTCATCACGCCGATGCCCACGAAGACCCAGCTTCGCGTCCCCGGCCAGTTCCAGTGGATCGCTGCGCCAAAGCGCACGTGATACTTGCCTTCGACCAGCATCACCATGAACTGCGCCACAACGAGATATGAAACCAGCTGCGCAACAATGGCCAGAATGGGTTTCTGCGCGACCTCCCGCAGCGGCATCTGTTGATATACAAACGCTTTGGCCGCAAACAGCACGATTGCCTGCAGGACAATCACCGCCAGAAGCGCGACGCCCGCGATCTCCAGCACGTCCCAGCCGCTCCACACCGGATCGCGTTGCGGAAGCGGCGGGGGCTGCAGGAATAAATCGGGCGGCGTCTCGGCGTGTTGTATCGCGTCCGGCGCAATGGGAAGCGGAAGCTTGAGTGAAGGATGCTCGGCTTGCAGCGGCTCCGGATCTTCCGGCCGCCGCGGCTCATCAAATTGCGAATTGTCAGGAGAAGCCAGACGACGCCCTTTCGACAGCTACAACATTAGACTTTCAAACCCTGATTTTTGACTACGATTTTTTTAGCCCCGTATAGATTACCTGCTCGGCCAGCGAAAGACGGCTCTTCTGGGAACTCGCTGCCGCTTTACTGCGAACCGGCCATTGGAGCCTGGCCGCTGCCCCGCGCGAAATATTCTGCCAGCGCCTGACCGGTGTAAGACTTCTTCACTCGCGCTACCTGCTCGGGAGTGCCTTGCGCCACAATGCGCCCACCATCTTCGCCGCCCTCGGGACCGAGATCGAGGATCCAGTCGGCGTTGCGGATGACATCCAGATTGTGCTCGATGATGATGATCGAGTTGCCCAGGTCGGTCAGCCGGTGCAGCACGTCGAGCAGTTTTTTCACGTCATCAAAGTGCAGCCCGGTCGTGGGCTCGTCGAGCAGGTAAAGCGTTTTGCCGGTCTGGCGCTTCGACAACTCGCGCGCCAGCTTAATGCGCTGCGCCTCGCCTCCCGACAAAGTCACGGCCGACTGTCCCAGATGAATGTAGCCGAGTCCGACGTCCACCAGTGTTTGCAGCTTCTGCTTCACCTGCGGAATGTTTTCCAGGATCGGCAGCGCGTCGGCGACCGGCATCTCCAGCAGATCCGCGATGGAATTTCCGTTGTATTTCACCGCCAGCGTTTCCGAGTTATAGCGGCGTCCGCCACAAACTTCGCAGAGCACGTAAACGTCAGGCAGGAAATTCATCTCAATACGCCGCTGGCCTTCGCCCTGGCAGGCTTCACAGCGTCCGCCGGAAACGTTGAATGAGAAGCGGCCCGCCTTGTAGCCACGCTCACGAGATTCCGGCAGCATGGCAAACAGGTCGCGGATCGCGGTAAACACGCCGGTATACGTCGCCGGATTGGAGCGCGGCGTGCGCCCGATCGGAGACTGGTCGATGCGGATGACTTTATCGACGTTCTCCGCGCCCGAAATCGCCTTGTGCTCGCCCGCTCTTTCCCGCGAGCGATACAGCTGCCGCGCCAGCGCCTTATAAAGAATGTCATTCACCAGCGTCGATTTGCCCGATCCCGAGACGCCGGTCACCACCGTCATCACGCCCAGCGGGAAACTCACGTCGAGGTTCTTGAGATTGTTTTCCTTCGCGCCGAGGATGGTCAGCCCTGCGCCGTTTTTCTGCCTGCGCTCCGGACGCATCTCGATCTGCGTCTTTCCAGAGATATACGCGCCCGTGAGGGAATTGGGCTCGCGCATGATTTCCTCTGGAGTGCCATGCGCGACCAGGGTGCCGCCATGCCGTCCCGCGCCCGGACCCAGATCCACGACGTAATCCGCCCGCCGGATCGTCTCTTCATCATGCTCGACGACAAGCACGGTGTTTCCCAGGTCGCGGAGATTCTCCAGCGCATTCAGCAAGCGCCCGTTATCGCGATGATGCAGGCCGATGGAAGGCTCGTCGAGCACGTAAAGCACCCCGCGCAGCTTCGAGCCGATTTGCGTGGCCAGGCGAATGCGTTGTCCTTCACCGCCGGAAAGCGTTGCCGCGGAGCGATCGAGCGAAATGTATCCCAGACCCACCGCATTCAGGAATTGCAGGCGCTCGACGATTTCGTGCATCACCCGCCCGGCGATGATGGCGTCGCGTCCCGTGAGCTTGATGTTCTGCGCCGCGGTCAGCGCGCGTTCCACGGGAAGAGCGGTAAAGTCGGCGATGGACATGCCATTCACTTTGACGGCAAGGCTTTCTGGACGCAGCCGCTTGCCGCGGCATGCCGGGCACTCGCTGGCCGACATGTGATCCATCAGCCAATCGCGATAGCCTTCCGATGTCGACTCTTCCAGATTCTGCCGCAGGTAGCCAAAGATGCCGTGGAATCCGGTTTTGCCCCGGCCATTCTCGCCGTTGAGCAGCAGGTCTTGAATTTTTTCCGGCAGCTTCTCGAAGGGAGTGTTCAGATCGATGTCGTAGGCGGCGGCGAAAACATGAAGGTTATGAATCAGCGTCTGCGAAGCCGATCCCGGGCCGAGCGCGCCATCGAGCAACGGCTTCGACCACTCGTTGATGACTTTCGCCGGATCGAAATCATACTTGCTGCCCAGCCCGTGGCATTCCGGACAGGCTCCGTACATGCTGTTAAACGAAAACGAACGCGGCTCCAGTTGCGGAACGTTAATGCCGCAATCCGGACAGGCCAGCTTCTCGGAATACAACTGCTCCTCGCCGCCGACGACTGCGACCTGCACGAGTCCGCCAGCCAGCTTCATTGCCAGGCCAATCGACATTTCCAGGCGATGCTCGATGCCCGCCTTCACCAGCAGGCGATCGATGACGACTTCAATCGTGTGGTTCTTGCGCTTGTCGAGCTGGAGATCGTCTTCCAGATTGACGAGTTCGCCATCGACGCGGGCCCGGGTGTAGCCGTGCTTGACCAGCGTCTCCATTTCTTTCTTGAACTCGCCTTTGCGCCCGCGGACTATGGGCGCCATCACCATGACGCGATCTTCCGGTGTCAGCGCCATGACGCGCTGCACGATCTGGTCCGCGGTCTGGCGGCTGATGGCGCGGCCGCACCTGGGACAATGCGGCACCCCGATAGAAGCGAATAACAGGCGAAGATAATCGTAGATCTCGGTGATCGTTCCGACGGTCGAGCGGGGGCTGCGGCTGGTGGTCTTCTGCTCGATCGAAATGGAGGGGCTAAGTCCATCAATCGAATCGACATCCGGGCGTTCCATCTGGTCTAGAAATTGGCGTGCGTAAGCGGAAAGGGTCTCGACATAACGGCGCTGTCCCTCGGCGTAAATCGTATCGAATGCCAGGGAGGACTTTCCCGACCCGCTCAATCCGGTGACAACCGTGAGCGTGTTGCGGGGAATCTCGACATCGATATTTTTGAGATTGTGCTGCCGCGCCCCGCGGACGGAAATCTTGGTAATCGCCATTTATTCGAGGGGTATGTCCCTTCCGTAACGTCGACAGGACACCAGAGATGTTCGAAAGTAGAAGTGCACAGCTCTACTCCGTATCTTAGTCGTCACTAGCGCAGAGCGTCAACGCAGTTAGATTGGTGATTCCTGCGGCACTGCACGGTCGGCACTCAGATATACGGAATTGGCCGCCGCTGCATCTGATATCTCGCTTTACGGGGAGTGGGTAGTCGTGACTTCGTTGCTTATGCCGCTGGTGCTGTTCGCCACTATCTTCGTCTCCGTTGGGTTGGGAGTCCTCACCGCGTACTTGGCTGTTATTGGAATTCTCCAGGCTTGCGCCGCCGCGCCGAAGATCGAATCTGCACGGCCGCAACTGGTATTAGTCCCTACGCAGCACCCCAGCGGCGACTAACGTCCTCCCCGAGGAAACACCTGCTTCAACCCTGCCAAAAAGCATTCACTCTTTCGGCTCTCGAATCCCTTGCGGTGTTAGCATCCTGAGTTGATTCGAAACCTGTTTCGACTCCAACCATGTTCGTCCCTGCAAGCCGTCGTCAGTTTCTGAGAAAAGCTGCTTTCCTTGGCAGCGGAGCCTTGCTTAGCGCCGCGGGCCTGAACGAGATCTCGCCCCGGATATGGCGTCAGCCCATGTCGTTCGAACCGAACGGCAGCTACTGGGCGAGAAGCCAGCCAGTTCAGAACCCGCCATTGGCCACGGACATTTCGGTCGATGTTGCGGTGATCGGCGGCGGCTTCACCGGACTGTCTTCGGCCTACTACATCCGGCAAGCCTCGCCGCAGAAGCGGGTCGTGGTTCTGGAAGCGAGAGGTTGCGGGAACGGAGCTTCGGGACGAAACGGGGCCATGGTCCTGACAATGACGGACGACCGCTACATGGTATTCAGTTCGGATCCGTCCATGGATAAGCGGATCTACGACCTCACAGCGCAAAACATTCGGCACTTGGCGCAACTCAGCGCGGCCACTGGCATCGACTGCGATCTGGAGACGAACGGTGTGCTGCAGGTGCTCAACACTTCCGATGACGTGAAGGCGGCGCAAGCCTACGTGAAAAAAGCAAGAGCGTTGGGAATGCCGGTGGAGTTCTGGAGCAAGCAGCAGCTGGCGAGCGCCATCGGGAGCAGCGTATATGAGGGAGCGTTCTACGATCCCAGCGGCGGGCAAGTTCATCCCATGAAGCTGGTGCATGTTCTCAAAACGGCGGCGGAGAGCGCGGGTGCGGAAATTTACGAAAACACAGCGGTGATGGCGATCGAGGAAGGCCGACAGCACGTTCTGCAAACTGCCAGTGGACACATTGTGCGGGCGAAGTCACTCGTGCTGGCGACGAATGTATTTGCCCCCAGGCTCGGCTATCTTCGCAACTCTTTTGTGCCGGTCCGCGAATACGTGGCCATGACTGCGCCTTTGAGCGAGCGGCAATTGGCCGACATCGGATGGCAGAAGCGCATGCCGTTCAATGACAGCCGCACCGAGGTCTATTATCTCGGCCTGACCAAGCAGAATCGTATTCACATCGGCGGAGGCAGTCCGAGCTATGCGTTCAACGACGGGACGCCCGGCCGTGCTCTGATTGGCGCTCATTCTGCGCAGCTTCACCGCGAGCTCGGCCGAATCTTCCCCAAGCTGGCGGGCGTGGAGTTCGAAGTCGAATGGGACGGGGAAATTGACTGGTCACTCGATGAGTCTCCCGCTGTTGGGCGGACGGGAAAAGATAACAACATCTTTTATGGAATCGGTTACAGCGGACACGGAGTGAATCTGACTTCTGTGTTCGGGAGAATCATTGCCGATCTGGAAGCGGACCGGGAAGATCCGTGGAAGGCGTTTCCGTTTGTGAACCGAAGCCTCTACTACGTTCCTAACGAACCCTTTCGCTGTATTGGGGCAAAGTGCGGGCTGGCATGGTACCGCATCATGGGAGAGTAGGCTCAGCTTCCTTTACGTGAACACTGCGGCGGAAAAGCAACGGGACAGCTGCGTGAACGAACCGAACCGCTGCTGAATCAGAACGATTTCAAATCCGCCACCAGCCAGGCAGAACCTGCGATAAGAAACGTCAACGCGCATTCGGACCAGTTCAGGTGGCTCTCCGGGTGAGCGATCACCAGCGGAACCCAAACCATCAGGCCAAAGAGGGCCAGCATGAGCGTCGTCAGACGCAGGGCAAGCCGGGCGTGGCGATTCATGAGAATGGCAATGGCCGCAAGGGCGAAGGCGACGGTCGTGAGTATTGCCCAAAACATCTGACTGGGCGGAACCCACTTTGGGACCAACGATGCGGTGAAACGAAGATAGACAATCTGGGCCAGAGTGAAAGAAATCGTGCAGAATCCGAGTGCAACGCGCGCCAGACGGCCGAACGCTGCCGCCCGGGTGGCGTTCACTTCCGTCATTGCGCGCAAGGCAATCGCGCCGCAGAGCGGAGAGAATTGTTCGAAGAAGCTGCCGTACTCGGCATAGACAGTTGGGGAGGCGATAATTCCTGGGATACAAGCCAGCGAGAAAAATACATAGACGACTGAGAGAACGACGGCAGCGAGGCGCGTGCTGCGCGGGAACTGAATGCCAATCCCGCCCGCAATCTGGGCGGTCATCAGGGCGCCGCCGATCATGACGCCAAGGGGCAGACTCAGGATGCGGTGCAGCTCTTGCCAGGTATCCGCGTCGTGCCAAAGGAGTGCGATCACGCCGAACAACACGGCCGAGGCGCCGAAGAGAATCCGTCCGTACAATGCGGTCTTCATTCAGACAAAGTAACAGCCGACACTTGCAGATCACACGCGAAGAATCATGACTTCGGTAGCCTTGATAAGCGCGGCTGCGGTCTGGCCCGGCTTCAAATTCATTTCCCGAGCCGAACGCGCCGTAATGATGGACGTGATCCGTTGCTCACCGATGGAGATGACCACTTCCGCCATCAGGCCGCTGATCTGCACGCTCTCGATTCTCCCCACCAACTGATTTCTGCCGCTGAGGCGGCGCATGTCGAGCGTGCGCTCCGGGGCTGTTTTGGCCCTGGTGCGAAACAGCAGGCGGTCAATTTCACTCTGCGGAATGCGATGGTGCCCGCCGGCGGTGCGGATGCTGCGAATCTTCTTTTTATAAATCCACTGCTTAATCGTAGGGAAGCTGATGCGAAGCTCGACCGCCGCTTCGCGCGGCTTCAGCAGGTCTTCGGCACGCGGGTGAGATGGTTGGAGCTTGCGGTTCCTGGCCATGGAAGGCGAATCCTATCGCGCAACGAGCGCGCCTGCAAATTATGGGCCTCGCGGGAAAGCAGGCACAACTCGTGCATAGTCGCATCGTATTCGACTAACTATTCATCTTTCGTATACACTTTTCTTCACTTTTACCTGATGGGTCAACAGAGGGGAAGAAATGGGCCGTCTAGTGGGCGCGGTGTCGCGGTCTGAATTCGGAACACGATTCTTGAAGTTTCGTTCTAAACATCGCCTGCATTCATTCCTGTTCCTGCTGGTGTGCGGCCTCTTCGCAGGATCCGGCGCTGCACAAGTCTCGGCGAATCTGTCTGGAAAGATCACCGACCAATCTGGAGCGGCGGTCGCTGGCGCGGAAGTGAGGGTAAAGAGCCCCGACACAGGGCTGTCGCGGGCTGCGTCCACGGGCCAAGGCGGCCGCTATCGCTTCTTCGCGTTGCCGGTCGGGATGTATGAAATCAGAGTGACCAGGAACGGATTTGCGGAAGGCGTGCGATCGGGGATCCGTCTGGTGGTGGGACAAGACGCCAGCGCCGACTTAAGCCTGCGTGTGGGGCAGGTGACGGAGGAAGTGAAGGTGACAGAAGATGCCCCGGTCGTGAATCTGACGACCCAGGACATTTCGGGCCTGGTTGGAGAAAAGCAGATCAAAGACCTGCCGTTGAACGGGCGCAGCTACGATCTGCTGCTGACGTTGAATCCGGGCGTGGTGAATTTTTCCTGGGAGAAAACTGGCGGCGTCGGCGTTTCGAATTCAACCACGGGCAATGATTTCGCGGTTTCCGGAAACCGGCCGCAGCAGAATCTGTTTCTGCTGAACGGAGTCGAGTTCACCGGGGCGGCGGAAAACAATATGCAGCCCGGGGGCACGAGCGGAGAGTTGCTGGGGGTGGATGCCGTTCGCGAATTCAATGTGCTGCGGGATTCCTACGGGCCGGAGTACGGCAAGCATCCCGGTGGACAAGTGAACATCATCACTCAGTCTGGGACCAACGAATTGCACGGCAGCGTGTACGAATTTCTTCGCAATAACGCCCTGGATGCTCCCAACTATTTTGATAAGGGCTCGGCGCCTCCGTTCCAGCGCAATCAGTTTGGCGCTTCGCTTGGCGGGCCCTTGCGAAACAACAAGAGTTTTCTCTTCGGGAATTATGAAGGGCTTCGGCAGAACCTGCACCAGACGTCGGCGGCATTCGTCCCTGACGCGGCCTCGCGCGCAGCCGCCGTGGCCAGCGTGCAGCCTTTACTCAGTCTGTGGCCGGTAGCTCCGGCAAATGCGCCGGATTTCAATGGAATCGCCCAGGTCTTCAGCAGCCCATTGCAAACCATCCGGGAAGATTTCGGCACGCTTCGCCTGGACCACAACGCATCGGCGAGCGATTCGGTTTCGGCCGTCTACACGATTGACGACGGCAATGACCTCACCGCGACCGTGGCCGATCCTTACAGCTCCGACATCATGATGCTGCGGGAGCAGGTGTTCAGCGTGGATGAAACGCATTCGTTTTCGGCGTCTGCTGTGAATGTTGGCCGGATCGGTTATTCGCGCGCGGGATATTTCTTTACCGGCGAACCCACGCCGGGAACCGCGGCCACGAATGTCCCCGGGTTCCTCAGCGGACATCCGGTGGGAGCGGTGGTAGTCGGCGGGAGCGCGGCCTCGAATCCGCAGGCTGCGATCGGGCTTGCGGGCAGCAACAATGGAAGCAATCTTCGCGTCGCCCGGAATTTGTATACCTTTGAAGATCGCCTGGTGATGACCCGGGGACGTCATCAACTGACGTTCGGCGCGTGGTTCCAGCCTTTCCAATCGAATGAGACGCTGGCGTTGAGCCAGTTCGGGCAAGCAACCTTCTCGAGCCTGACGAACTTCCTTAAGGGAGATATGACCAGCTTCCTGTGGGATCCCACGCCCACGGAGATGAACTGGCGGTCATTTTTTGGAGCATGGTATGCGGAAGACACAATTCGCGTTTTCCCGCGTCTGACCGTTTCCTTGGGATTCCGCGATGAATTCACGACAGGATGGAACGAAGCCCACGGCCGCGCCGCCAACTACACGTTCACGAACGGAATCATCTCCGGCACACCGCACGTGGGTAATTCATTGTTCACCGTGAATCATGCGCGGTTCCTGGCACAGCCGCGAATCGGTTTTGCGTGGAGTCCGGTCAGCGAGAAGACGGTGGTTCGCGGCGGCTTCGGGATGTACAACGATTTGCAGGACGCGCTCGGCTACCGGGCCGACCAGAATGCGCCCTTCAATCCGACTTACAGCGTAGGCAGCGCGACGAAGCTGTTTCCGGTTTCGTCGCTGCCCATCGATCCTCTGGTGCCTCCTCCGACCGGCGCCAAGATAAATCCCGGAGGAGTTCAGCCAAACATGAATACGCCCACGTTGATTTCGTGGTCGCTGCGGGTCGAGCAGGAAATCACGCCCGACACTTCGCTGACCATTGGCTATGTGGGAAGCCACGGCTATCACGAACTGATTGGGGTCGACGCGAATGAACCGACTCCAGTCATCTGCCCGGCGTCGCCATGTCCGGCGACGTATCCGGCGAATTTTCCCGCACCGCTGGCCGGCAGCCCGGTGCCGGCGGGGACCTACTATGTTCCAACCGATGTGCGGGCGAACCCTACTCTTGTAAACACGTGGACGTGGTTCTCCGAGGGTACAAGCAACTACAACGCGTTACAGGTGGATGCGAATCATCGATTCAGCCACGGTCTTTCGTTGCGCGGCGTGTACACGTGGTCGAAATCTCTGGATGATGGCGATACGTTGAATTCCACGGCTGCGCCGAATGCTCCGGGAACGGTGTCGAATCCTTTCAATCTGCGCGCGGATTACGGGTTGGCTACCTATGACGTGCGCAATGCCGGCGTGCTCAACGCGGTTTACCTGCTGCCGTTCGGAAGAGGGCAGGCGATTGGCAACGGCCTGGAAGGATGGAGCAATACTCTCGCCAGCGGCTGGTCGGTGAATAGCATCGTGACCATGCAATCCGGATTTCCCTTCACGCCCCAGCTCAGCTATAACCCTTCGAACAACGGGGACACGAGAAATCCGGTGCGGCCGTTCATCAATCCGGATTTCACCGGACGCGTGATTCTGGGCAAACCTGCGCAGTGGTTCAATCCGGCAGCGTTTTTGGCTCCGCCGGCCAACAGCGGGTTCTATGGAAATTTAGGGCGAGATACGCTGATCGGGCCGGGACTGGCCACGTGGGACTTCTCGGCATTTAAGACAACGACCTTGCACGAGCGGCTGGCGCTGCAATTTCGCGCCGAGATTTTCAACCTGCTGGACCGGGCAAATTTCAATACGCCCAATCTGATTACATTTACCTCTTCAAGTTCCGGCACAAAGACCTCCGGCACGGCAGGAGTAATTACGAGCACGGCGACAACTGCGCGGCAGATTCAATTTGCCTTGAAGTTGATCTGGTAGGGATGGAGTTGGCTTGCAGCGCGCGCTTACTCGTCAATGCGAGGTGCGGGTGAACTTCCACATGTTGGAGCGCCAGGCTAAGGCGGAGGCCATGATCTTGCCATCGGGCGTCCAGGACATGTGGTGAAAATCGCTGATGTAATCGAGTGGAATGCGACGGGACTTTCCGGTAGCGAGATCGAAAATGGCGGGCGGCCAATACCAGGTCGGGCTGCTTTCCGGCGCCAGCAGCAGCCCGTCGCGGACGCCCTTATTATCGATACCGTAGGCCAATCCGACCGGACCGACGGCAGGGATCTGCTGCTCAGGGCCGCCGTTCAGGGGAACGCGAACCAGTTTCGTATTGGGAGCCTCTCTGATTTCAACCAGCAGGCTCCGGCCGCCGGGTTCCACACTGACATAGTTGCCGGCGGACTGGCGGCGCACTTCGCCATTTTCCGTCACGGTCCAAATACTTCCGGAAGCGGCAATGTAGAGTGTGTTGCCATCGGGAGATGAGGCCATCTGATCGATGTGGCCTTTATCGAATGGAATTCGCCTGATGATCCGGCCACTGGAGAGCGTGGCCACTCCGATTTCGGCGTTCGCATGGCCCAGGAGAAATGCGACGGCGTCGGGGCCAACTGCAGTCAGCGGGCCTGAAGTCTCCTCGTTTGTGTTAACGAACGAAGTGGGCTCTTTCCGCGACGCTCCGACCATCAAACGCCTGTGCCCAGAGGCATATTCGGCCCAGACCGCGCGGCCGTCCGGAAGCGCCGCGAAATAGTCTCCTATAGGTTTCGTGATGCTCGCAATGTGCTCCACACGGCCGCCCTCTGGAGCAAACCGTACGATCTCCATGGGGCGCTCCGCCTGGTCAAGATAAATGTCGCCATTGGTTCCAATGGAGATGGATTGCACGTATCCGGCGAGGGTGAACAGTTGCCTGACTGGAGCGTGGCCGTCGATCGGTACGCTCATAATCCGGCTGAGTGGACCCTGGGTACTGGCGAAGATCGCCGTCTTGCCATCCGGCGTCACTGCTGCAGGAGGCACGCCGCCACCAGCCACCAGATCGCCGTAATCGGCATTGAGCATCTGCAGCTTTCCGTTCTCGAGATCCAGAACATATAAGTGGGGTTCTGCCCAGTCGCCACGTTCTGCCGCGGGAATGCCGAAGACAATGGCGTGGCGGCCGTCGCGAAAGGCGCGGACGGTCACCCACCCGTAAAGGGAGCCATTGGGCAAGATCACGGGATATGCCTGGGACTTCCCGCTGTCGGGCCAGTAGTGATAAAGCTGCTGCTGGTGCTGCGGATTGGTTTCGGTGACTAAGAGGCTACCGTCGGGGAGAGTCTCAGGAATGCCACCCGTCTCGAGGATCGTCTGTTCGTCCCCGCCCAGCGCGGGCACGCTGTACACACCCTTGAATTGATCGTAATAGCGATCGTAATAAATACGGGTGCCGTCGGCGGACCAGGAACACACGGTGGCGAAGCCAAGGTCGCGACGGTGGGTGAGCATGACACGATTGCCCGATTCCGGGTTCATGACCCACACTTGCATGACGTCATCGTCATCTTTCGCCACAAACGCCAGCAGGTGTCCGTCGGGCGAGGGCCGGGGATAGGTAGAGAGTTCCGGTCCGGACAAGTAAACGCCGGTCCAGGCTTCGCCCGGCTGGGAGCGGCCTTTCCACCACATTCCGGCGATGACTCCCAGCAGCAGCACGCCAAAGCAAGCGGGCAGAAGTATGGGCAAGAGCCGGGGTGCGGGCGGTGCGGCGGCTGATGCGGGAATCCCTGCATCCCCGGACTCGATTTGGGAGATCAGGATCCGGGCATCGCCAATATCCCGCAGCCGCAAACGGGGATCTTTGTGCAGGCACAGGCGCAGCAACTCCCGCAGGCGCGGACCCGCAGCTTGCGGCAGGGCGCGCCAATCAGGCTCGGATTTCACGACCGCGGCCAGGGTATCGGTCACGGTTTCTCCGCCGAAGGCCATCTTCGCCGTCAGGCATTCGTAGAGAATGCAGCCGACTGCCCAAATGTCGGTGCGCTTGTCGACCGGCTTCCCACGGGCTTGCTCCGGGGACATGTATGCCGCCGTTCCGAGAATCACTCCGGCACGCGTGTAGGCGGGAGAAGCAACTGTCAGCGTGGGCGAGTTCAAAGCATCACTCGCGCCGGACGCCTGCTTCGGAGTCTCTTTCGCCAGGCCGAAGTCCAACACCTTTACTTTGCCCTCGGGCGTGATCTTGATGTTGGCGGGTTTCAGGTCGCGATGTACGACGCCCTTTTCGTGCGCTGCTTCGAGGGCTTGAGTAATCTGTTCAGCGATCTCGAGAGTTTCATCGACACTCAATGGGCCATGCTGGATTCGGTCGGCCAATGTTTCTCCGGGCACGAATTCGAGAACCAGATATCGAGCACCGTTGTATTCCTCAAGCCCGTAAATAGCAGCGATATTGGAGTGAGTCAGGGAGGCCAGGATTTGCGCTTCGCGTTGAAAGCGCGCCAGGCGGTCGGCATCGTTGGCAAAACCATCGGGCAAGGCCTTGATGGCGAGGTCACGGGCGAGGCGGGTGTCGCGGGCTTTGTAAACCTCTCCCATGCCGCCGACGCCGAGAGGCGCGGCGATCTCGTAAGGGCCCAAGCGAGTTCCGGGCGTCAGCGGCATGAGTGTCGAACGATTGTACCGTGGTGAGGTGGGCGGGAAACACATCTCAGTAAGGAAGCCTGCCCGTCAAGCACGCCCGGTGGCCGTAGACCTTTGGCTTGACTAAGGGGTGACCGCTGGGGCTCCTGCTAGAAGTGCGCCGCGAGGCGCATCATAACGCTGCGCCGGGGGGAAAATCGGAACAAACTTTTCTCTGTCTGAAATAGCGAAGACGGGGCTCTAGCTGGAATCTTCAACAGAACTTGCCGCTTACCCGTTCAAGAGCTGAAACTGAGTAGTCGAAGAATATGAAAGCGATTGCCGTTATTCCTGCTCGTCTGGCTTCCACCCGCTTGCCCCGCAAGATGTTGCGCGATGTCGCAGGGACCCCGCTCATAGGGGCGGTTTACACCGCGGTGCGATCGTGCAGGTCACTAGCGGATGTCATTGTGGCCACCGACTCGGAAGAAATTCTGGACCTATGCCGCGCCCAGGGCTGGCAAGCGCAGATGACTTCGGGCTCGCATCGCAGTGGGACCGAGCGCGTGCACGAAATCTCCAACTCCATTTCTGCGGACGTATATGTGAACGTACAGGGCGATGAGCCGCTCGTACGCCCGGAGCAGATCGAGACGCTATTGCGAGTCATGGAGAATCCGGCAACGCAGGTAGGAACGGTCATGACTCCCGCCGGTGACCAGGACATTGCAAACCCCAATGCTGTGAAGGTCGTGGTAGATATCGACGGGCGTGCCCTCTACTTTTCGCGGGCGACCATTCCATATGACCGTGACGGATCGCATCCGCGCTATTGCAAGCACCTTGGACTCTATGCATACCGTAAAGCTGCACTCGATCGCTTTGTGAAACTCCCGGAATCGTCGCTGGAGCGCAGCGAGCGTTTGGAGCAATTGCGGTTTCTGGAGAATGGAATGTCGATTTACGTCGGAGAAACTCCATACGACAGCATCGGGGTCGATACCGAAGAAGATTTGCAGCGAGTATTGGAGATCTTCAAGACGCGGTAGTTAGGTATTGGCGTTCTGGGAGCGTTGCCACGCTTCGGCGGCCGCTACCCGACGGGCGATCGCCGGATGAGAGTGGAACAACATCTCAATCCATTTGGAAGGTGTCCGTTCGGCAAGGTTCTGGTCGGCCAGCTTGTTCATGGATGAAATAAAGGGATCCACGCGGGCGATGGACTCGAAGGCATAGCGATCAGCCTGCCGTTCGTTGTAGCGCGAATATGCATTCAAGGCGGGCGTAAGGAGCAGTCCAAGGACGGTTGAAACCAGGACGAGCAGGGGTAGATTCGCGAAATCGGACATCTGGTCGAACATCTGTTGATCGACGGCGTAATGCAAAACCCAATTCGCCGCCCAGAATCCGACAAAGGTGACGGCGGCCTGGACCAGGATGCTTTTCAAAATATGGCGATGAACGTGATGTCCAAGCTCGTGTGCCAGCACGGCTTCAATTTCGTCAGCCGAGTAGTTATCGATCAAAGTGTCGGCGAGGATGATGCGGCGCGTCTGGCCTAGTCCGGTAAGAGCGGCATTTGCCTTCTTACTTTTTTCAGAGAGCCGCCAACGATAGACGCCGCGCACCTGGGTGCCAGCGCGCTCCCCCAGCAACACGAGACGGCGGCGGAGTTCGTCATTTTCAAGCGGTTCGAATTTGTAAAAGATCGGCATCAAGAGCACGGGAGCGAGTTGGGCCATGATGATGAAGAGACCCATAAACAATCCCCACGCCAGCAACCACCAATGCTGCGGCCATTGGCGAATGGTGAAATAGAGCAGTTCAACGAGGATAGTTCCCAGAATCAGGCCGACTAGAAATCCTTTTGATTCGTCCCACAGCCAGGAGCGAAACTTCTGGGTGGTGAGCTTGAATCTACGCTCGAGATTGAATCCGTAATAGTCGAGTCCGATGCCCAGAACTTTGCTGATGAAAAGCAGAAGGAAGAGATAGAAGAACAGCGAGACTTCGTAATTCTGGAACCCGATGCGATAGGCAAGATCGCGAAGAGTGCCAGTCCATCCCGTAAGCAGCAGAACCAGCAAGAAAACCAGTCCGACAACTAAATCAGAAACGCCGAGCCAGCGCCGGATGCGGTTATAGTGACGGGCTTCCGGGGAGTCGTTGATCACCGGAGGAGTTGTATCGGCAACGGTCATGTCTCTCTATCGAGTATCGCACCAGTATGGCATCGCGCGTCACTCGAAAGGTACGGTGGGTACGCGCTTGGGATCATCCAGTCTGATGAACGAAGCTCTCGCCGGTAGTCAGGATCTGTTCAACCAGTGCGGGCGAAGATGCTTCGGCATACAAGCGCAGGAGCGGTTCGGTTCCGGAAGCCCGGAAAAGCACCCAGGCCTCCGCCCCATTTCCATTTATCGGCGCATCCAGGAAAAACTTGACCCCATCCATGTGCTCTTTTTTGAGCACCGCGTACGAGCCCAGCTTGTTCGTCCGTTCATCACGCGCACGCTGGATCGCACCCTGCTTCACGTGGTCGGGGATGTGCAGGTCTCGCCGCCCGTAATAGTGAGGGCCGAAGTCCCGTTGCAGATCGGCCACGAGTTGTCCCAGCGGCTTTTGCTCTTCAGCCATCACATTAGCCAGCAACAGGCAATTGAGCACTCCGTCGCGCTCGGGCAAATATCGCGAGTAGCCGATGCCGCCCGACTCTTCGCCTCCAATGAGGATCTCCTGCTCCATCATCAGGTCGGCAATGTGCTTGAATCCGATCGAACATTCGTGCAGTTTTCTGCCGTGCTTCGCGGCAATCCGGTCAAGCATGCGGGTCGTATTGAAGGCGCGGACGACATCTCCCGGCCATTGCTTACGCTCGAGGAGCCACCGCAGTAAGACGCAGAAAATTTTGTGGGAGTCGACGAAACTGCCGTCTTCGGCAACGGCGCCAATGCGGTCGGCATCACCATCGGTAGCGAGGCCGGCATCGCACTTCTCGCGTACTACGGTTTCCTGCAAAAGCGAAACGTGCGGCTCGATGGGTTCGGGATTGATTCCTGGAAACAAGGGGTTCAATTCCTGGCGGATGGCGACGTGCTGAACGCCGCGATCGCCGAACACTCCGGCAAGAACGCCGCGTCCGGAGCCGTACATGGAATCAATGGCGAACTTAAATTTGGTTCGCGAAATGAGTTCCATGTCGGCGAATTTGCAAGCAGCAGCGATGTAAGCCTTCTTCAGATCGAGTTCTTCAATTCCCGCCTGCCTGCCATTGGGCATCGCCTCGGCATGGAGTTCGTCCTCCACCTTTTTCATGATCGCGGGAGTTGCCGATCCGCCAAACTTCGCCTTGAACTTCACGCCATTCCAGTTCCATGGATTGTGGCTGGAAGTGATCATCACGCCACCGGCCGCTGCCTGTGTTTTGACGGCATAGGAGATCGCCGGAGTGGGCGCGTAATCATTGGAGAGTTTGACTGGAATGCCAGCGGCGGCGATTACTTCTGCCGCGACCCTGGCGGCATGCTGTGAAGCAAAACGGGTGTCATAGCCGATAAACAGCCCGCGTTTGGCATCTTCGTTCTTTAAAACATACGAGGCAATCGCGCCAGCGACACGCCGGACGTTCTCGAAGGTGAAATCATCAGCGATAATTCCGCGCCAGCCATCGGTTCCGAACTTGATTTGCTGAGTCATTTAAGTGAGCTTGTGCAGTTTCTTCTGGTCCAGATGCTTAACAATTTTGCCGACATCCTGTGCATGTTGCCGTGTAGTAATGAGCAAAGCGTCATCGGTTTCAACTACGACGACATCGCGCACCCCGACAGCCGCCACAAACTTTCCCGGGGCGTGGATGTAATTTCCTTCGGCATTCAGAACGAAATTGCTCGCGGCAGTGATGAGGTTGCCTTCGGGCGGATTCCGTTTTGCAGTGTGATGCTCGTGCAACGCCGTCCATGAGCCTAAGTCGTTCCAACCAAAATCCGCGGGAAGACAGAAAATCTTTCCCGCCTGCTCACCCTTGGCAGAGCGCGGTTCCAGTACGGCGTAATCGACGCTGATGTTCTCGCACTTTGGATAGATCTTGCGAAATGTGTCGGGGAACTTGCGAGTCCCGAATGTGGCGGCAATGTTTTCGAGCAACGGCGCGGTTTTCGGAAGATGCTCTCGCAGAGCATCAGCGAGCGTGCGCGCACTCCAGAGAAACATGCCGCTGTTCCAGAAATAATTGCCCGCCTGCAGGAACCGCGCTGCGGTTGGGGCGTCAGGTTTTTCGGTAAAGCGGCGGACCCGCAACGCTCCCTCGAAACTGCCGCCGGCCTCGATATATCCGTATCCAGTTTCCGGACGCGTTGGGCGAATACCCAGCACGACGATGTTCTCGCCCGCGGAAGCAATGGCGATGCCGCGCTCCAGCGTCTCTCGAAAGCGTTTTTCGTCGGCGATCACGTGATCGGAAGGAAACATTCCGATCACTGCGTCAGGGTCTTGGCGCAGCAGAAGAAACGCCGCCAGACCGATAGCTGGGGCGGTGTTGCGTCCTGCCGGCTCTGCCATCACCTGTATTTTGGGGAGACGTGGAAGTTGTCTCAAAATTGCGGGACGCAGATCGTCGTTGGTAATGATCCAGAACTTCGCGGGTGCAGCAAGCGGCAGGAGGCGAGCCACGGTCTGCTGAATCATGGTCTGCTTGCCATCGAGCGCGAGCAGCTGCTTGGCACGCTTTCTGCGGCTTAGCGGCCAGAACCGCGTGCCACGTCCGCCGGCGAGAATTACGGGATAAAAATTTGAGTTCTTGGTCACTGTTTTGTTTGAGCTATATCCTGGCTTGCGGTTCGGGCAGCGGAGCCCCCGGCACGTAAGCCTTGAGAAAATCCAGGGTCCACTGCGGACGGACAATGAACTTTTCGCTTGACGCTGGAATCACCACTGCGTCGCCTTTTGCCAGGGTCACCGATTCCGATCCGGGCGCTTCAATAGCGCCGCAGCCTTCGATGGCAACCAGGATTTGAACCGAACTGCGTCCCGACGAGTCGTGCACGGAAAACTCCAACGGCTGCCTGGCTTCGAAATGATCGACGACAAAATACGGCGCAGCGATCAAACCTTCTCGCGTGCTGCCACCATTGTGCGGTGCTTTTTCGCGCTGCGCGACCTTGCCTGAAGCAACCTGTTCTTTAACGGCTGCTAGTCCGTGCTTCAAATGAAGCTCGCGCGGGCGTCCATAATCATAAAGCCTGTAGGTAGTGTCGGACTGTTGTTGCGTCTCAACGATGATCGATCCCGGACCTAATGTATGCACGGTGCCGCCGGCAACGTAGATCATGTCACCGGGGAAAACGTCGATCCAGTTCAAAAACTCTTCGGCGCGGTTTTCGTGAATTGACTCTGCGAATTTTGCCGCAGTGACGCCGGGCTTCAGACCGAGGCCGATCTGCGATCCCGGTTTGGCATGGACCACATACCAGCATTCGGTTTTACCCCAAGGCTCACCCACCTTCAGCGCCTGCGTGTCATCGGGATGCACTTGCACCGAAAGCTTCTCTCGGGGGAATAAAAACTTCAGTAGAAGCGGAAATCTTTGGGGATCGCGTGCCGCCTCACCTACCAGTTCTCGCTGATACTGTTTGCTCAGCTGCGACAATGTCTGCCCGGTGAGCGGGCCATTGGCGACCTTGCAATCATCTCCAGTCAACCATGCCTCCCCGATCTTCTGCTCAAATCTGTGATTGGGATAAATGGGCGAGAGATCGTGTGTTCCCCACGGTCGCGGATCAAAACCCGGCAGCATCAACAATGGATACAAGGTCCCCATACGTTCAGGAGCTACAGAAGAAAGGCCGCTCCACAGAACGGCCTTGGGCAACAATTCTGCTGAACTATTCTAGAGTGTTGCGAAAAACTTCTGCATCCGCTCCAGTCCACGATCCAATTCAGCCTTCGAAGTGGCGTATGAAACTCGGATATGGTCGCTGGTTCCAAAACCTTCCCCCGGGACCGTGGCCACATGCGCTTCACGCAACAGCCGTCCGGCAACATCTGATGCAGATTTCAGGCCACCGCGCCCAATAAATTTCGAGATATTCGGATAAGCGTAAAACGCGCCTTCCGGCAGCGTACAAGTGATGCCGGGAATGGCCCGCAATCCCGCCACGACATGGTCGCGAAGCATGATGTACTCCCGCCGCATATGCTCCACGCACTCCTGTGGTCCTTTCAGAGCGGCAACCGCAGCTTTCTGCACAATGGATGTTGGATTCGACGTGCACTGGCTTTGCAATTTTGCCATGGCGCTTACTACTGCTGAGGGAGCGAGTGTGTATCCCAGGCGCCAACCCGTCATAGCGTAGGTTTTCGAAAGCGAGCCAACAACGAGGATGCGCTCCTTGTACTCCCGCAGTGATCCCACGGAAAAATTCTTGCCGGTGTAGTTCAGGTAGACGTAGCACTCGTCGGAGAGAACCCAGATGCCGCGCTCGTGCGCCAGGCGAACGACCTCTGTCATGTCCTGCGGGCTCATGACCGCGCCGGAAGGATTGGATGGTGAATTCAGAATGATCAGCTTGGTGCGCGGCGTAATCAGGTTCACCACCATGTCGGCGGTAACGCGGAATCCTTGCGCCTCATCGGCGTTCAGCAGCACACACTTGCCGCCTGCGTAGCGCACGATGTCTTTAAACGAAACCCAATAAGGAACGGGCAGGATGACCTCGTCGCCGTGATCAACCAGCACCTGCATGGCATTGAAGAGTGCATGCTTGCCACCGACGGATGCAATTACCTCTTCCCGACGGTAATCGGAATCGAAGTCGACGTTGTGGCGATGGGTAATGGCGTCGCGCAGTTCCGCCGTGCCGGCCACCGCGGTGTACTTGGTGAAATTACCCTGGATCGCTGCGATAGCCGCATCCTTGATGTGCTGCGGCGTGGAGAAATGCGGCTCGCCGGCGCCGAAATCGACGACGTCGATTCCCTGTGTGCGCAGCTTGTCGGCTTCCGCCACAACCGCCATGGTGGCTGAAGGTTCGATACGGTTAATCCGTTCCGTCAGGCGGAGCGCTTCCGTGGTCGCGGTAGTCATGCTCGGCTTTTCCTCTTTTTTTCCCTTCGCAAGGGGACTTCCAGCAGTTGTCCATCCTGCAGCTTGTAAGCAGGATCGATCTTTTCACGAAGCCTCTGTTCGACGTGCTCCGGAACCAGACCACGGACCGGGCCGCCGGCGCGTGCCACTTCCCGCACGAGACGCGAGCTGACGTAAGAATATTTGTCTGCCGGCATCATGAAGACCGTTTCTAAAGTCGGCTCCAACTTCCGGTTCATCAATGCCATCTGCAACTCGTATTCATAGTCACTTATGGCCCGAATACCGCGTAGTACGCACGTTGCGTTGATCGACTTCGCGTACTCGACCATCAGGCCTTCGAAAGTATCGATGCGCACATTCTCCAAATCGGCTGTGAGCGTCTTGAGCATTTCGAGCCGCTCGGGGACGCTGAACATCGGCACTTTTTCGGAATTGCGCAAAATAGCGACCACCAGTTCGTCAAAAATCTTGCTGCCCCGTTCAATGAGATCCAAGTGCCCGTTTGTCGGTGGATCAAACGATCCGGGATAAATAGCGGCGCGTTTATTCAATGATCCTCACGTGAAGGCAAAGGGGGAATCGAATAATAGGTGATTCTATGCGGGCAGGTGAGGCGATGGCAATTCGAGAGTGGGAGAGAGGGACGCAATGCGAAGGCACTGCGCCCCATGGCAACAATTATCGCCGGGCAGCGGCGATGGGAGCCTTCGGAGTTTCCGTCCCGGTGGGCATGGTGGTGACGCGGCCGTTCCCGGACTGCGCTGCGGCAGCGGCTTCCGGGCGCGCCGCCGTCAAGCCCAGCGCCTTGCGCAGTTCCCCATCGAGCTTCGCCATGATGTCCTTGTTGTCTTTCAGGAACTGGCGGGCATTCTCACGTCCCTGGCCGATGCGTTCGCCCTTGTAGCTGAACCACGAGCCAGACTTCTCGAGAATGTTGTTGTTCACAGCAAGATCAAGCAGATCGCCCTCGCGTGAGATGCCTTCCCCGTAGAGGATGTCGAATTCGGCTTCGCGGAACGGAGCGGCGACTTTATTCTTCACAACTTTGACCTTGGTGCGAGAGCCGGTGACTACATCACCCTCTTTGATCGCGGCGATGCGGCGAATGTCGACGCGTACCGACGAATAGAACTTCAGGGCGCGGCCGCCTGTCGTGGTTTCCGGGTTGCCGAACATGACGCCGATCTTTTCGCGGATCTGGTTGATGAAGATCAGGCAGGTACGGGACTTGGAAACCGTTCCCGTCAGCTTGCGGAGCGCCTGCGACATCAGCCGCGCCTGCAGTCCCATGTGGCTGTCGCCCATTTCGCCGTCGAGTTCGGCTTTGGGGACGAGCGCCGCGACCGAATCGACTACCAGCACGTCGATCGCGTTCGAGCGCACCAGAGCTTCAGTGATCTCGAGAGCCTGTTCGCCGTAATCGGGCTGGGAGACCAGCAGGTTGTCCACATCTACGCCGAGTTTTTTTGCGTACGCGGGATCCAGAGCATGCTCGGCGTCGACGAAAGCCGCCATACCGCCGGTCTTTTGCGCCTCGGCAATCACTTGCAGCGTAATGGTCGTTTTGCCAGAAGATTCCGGGCCGAAGACTTCGACCACGCGGCCGCGGGGAAACCCGCCCACTCCCAGGGCTGCGTCGAACGAAATTGCGCCGGTGGAAATCACTGAGATCGGAACGATGGCCTCTTTCGATCCCAACCGCATGATCGAACCCTTGCCGAACTGCTTTTCAATTTGCGATACCGCCAAATCGATCGCTTTGCCCCGTTCATCCGCCATGGGAGTGTGGCTCCTTTGTATAAGTGCAGTATGAATCTGGAGGATTATATATACAAATCAAAGCGAAACAAAAGCGAAAATGATAAGATGTTGTGAATATCGGTTCCGAAATGGGCCTACAAGCCCTATCTTTGCAGCAAGTCCACGGGTGCGCTCACGTCGTGCACGCGGAAATGCTTGGCAAGGGCCGGATACTTCCTGGCTACAGCTTCGTACATTGCATAGGCCACATTGCGATAGGAAACATGTCCGGCGGGCGTCGTGCGCAACTCTGAGATATAAACGGCCTCGGCAAAATCCATCTTGAACAGAGCCCGTTTGCGAAATGCCAGGGGGATTGCATACTGCGAATTCTCCTCGGATTCGGTAGTGCCGCGACCGGCGAGGCTCTCAACCGCAGATTGAACACGGCGCATGGCGGCATCGAATCGCCCTTTCATCCCCGCGTCTTCCATGTCGAGCAGCATCTCGTACCCATGCTGGGTGGTCGATGCCTGCATTACCTGGATGCAGCGGCGATGGCGGTGCATATCGCGGAACCCGCCCGTATCCATGAGGATGTCGAAGCGGAACTGCTGTCCGGCGCGGAAGGCGCGCAGCATCTCGTCATGCTTGCCGCGGTGCTGCAAGCCGAGGTCGATAATTTCGCGGCGCCGGCGCTCACCGGCAACCTGCACGGCCTGGCGGATCTGCCGGTAGGAATGATGGCAGTGCTCGTAAAGCAGGGTGGTTGCGATCTCTATTTCCAGGGGTTCGTCATCGAGTAGGTCGACGATCGCCTTTGCCGGAGCCATTGGCTCATTCTTCATCAACTCGCGCGCAGCCTGCCGCAACTCCCGCCGAGTTTCAATTTCATAGGGATTGGGATCGGCATACTTGACCAGCGTGGGCGCGACCCGTACCTCCCGCAACAATTCCTGCTCGGCGCGGGCGCCAAGCTCGGCATTGACGGTGCGAATTTCTTCCACCAAGCTGCGCAACGACTCGGCATTCACGTTGTATGCCGCCGAAATCGCGGCCTTTTTCAGCATCTCGCCCAGTTGCCGCACTTCGCGGTGAGTATGCGAAAGCAGATGCGCCACCTGAATTTCCAAGGTGCGCGCATTCACAATCTCGCCCAATGACGTGTTGGCCGCAAGCGGCAGCAGGTAGCGCGTGATGTCAAACGCCCGTGCCTTGAGCGTTCGTTCGTAAGCCTCCTGCTTCATGTCGGCGGGTCTGGGGGTGATGTTGATGAGGTGCTGCGTCATGTGCGCCGACAGCGCCTCGTACTCCGCGAACAAAAAATCCACCGTTTCGCGATACAGCGTGCGCGCATCCTTATCAGCGCCGAATTCAGGCGTAAAGTAGCCGCTTTTTTTGAAGTCTTGATAACGGGTGGAACGCTCCTGGCCATCCCACCGCTGTTCGTCGGCCAATTCGATGGCGGCCAGAATGGAAAGTCTCTCTATAGCCAGCGCAATATGCGCCAGATCGGCAATCGAGCGGTGGCCATACTGGAAATAAAAAGTGTTGAGGAACTCTTCGGCTTTCTGCGTACTGATTTCGCGAAGCGATTCCTTCATCGACAGCGCCGATCGCGAATACTTCGCCATGGCATACGCCTGAACCTCCGGCTCGGCCCCAAAAACCGCGTAAACCTCAGTCGAAGGCGCAGATTCAGGATTCTTCTGGACCAGAACCGGTCCTTCGCCCGATGTAGCTCGCTGGGTCGAGCGGTGGGACTGACCAGAGGAGTTCTTGTTTTCGGAGTTTTCTGACATGGCGACCACTTCGTTGGTGACAGGCATGGGAGGTGTGGGAATGGTACGCGGCAGATGCTGTCCGTGCAATCGCTTTGGAACCAACGCCTGCAATGGTTTGTGATGTTTGTGGAAAACCGTCAAAATGGTGCAGCCAAGTTTCGTCATTTTGGGAGGCGGATCCGGCAACTGCGCGGCCATGCATCCCTTGTTACAAATCGTAAGCCATCGCCCCTGGCCACTTCCGCGAGGCCCATGGATCATGAAGCAGACATGGCATGACCTGCTGTTTGCTCATTGGCCCGTGCCCGAGAAAGAACTGCGCCCTCTGATGCCCTCCCAATTCGCGCTCGAAACATTCGAAGGCCGCTGCTGGGTCGGAGTTATCCCCTTTTGGATGAGCGGCGTGCGGCCGCGCGGAATCGTACCTATCCCGGGTCTGTCCAAATTTCCTGAGCTGAACGTTCGCACCTACGTGACTGTCGGAGGCAAGCCTGGCGTGTATTTTTTCAGTCTTGATGCAGGAAGCCGCCTTGCCGTCTGGGGATCTCGCGCGTTTTATCATCTGCCTTATTTCAACGCGAAGATGAGAGTAGAACGCCGGGGCACCGAGATACGGTACTCATCCCGCCGGAGACAATCGGAGGCTGAATTCCGAGGGCGCTATCGCTGTCTCTATGAGCCACAACATCCCAAGCCGCGAACAATTGAGTACTGGCTTACGGAGCGCTACTGCCTCTACACAATTCACCAAGCGCAGATCTACCGCTGTGAAATTCATCACCCACCATGGCCACTGCAGAAGGGGGAAGCTCATATCGAGGTCAATACCATGACCGAGTCCGCTGGCATTTCGCTGCCACAATCGACGCCACTGCTTCACTTCTCTGCCCGACAGGATGTACTCATCTGGCCGTTAAGGCCCGTGCGACAAAATGAACGCTCCTGAGGAACTGCGATTTATAATTCCTCGTCGTGTTCAAGCCATCTTTTGCAGGAGAGAATCATGGATTTTTCCGGTCGCGTGGCGCTGGTCACCGGAGCTTCGCAGGGCATCGGCCGAGCCTGTGCCCTGAAATTAGCCGCCAAAGGCGCTAGTGTGGCAGTCGCCGCCCGCAATGAGCAGAAGCTCAACGAACTCGTCCAGGAAATTGGTTCTGCCGGAGGCAAAGCTGCAGCCATCATGATCGATATTGCCGACGAAGAGCAGATCAAGTCGGGCATCAAATCGGCCATCGCGCAATTCGGGAAAGTCGACATCCTCGTCAACAATGCCGGCATCACCCGCGATCAGCTGGTCATGCGCATGAAACGTGCCGACTGGGACTCCGTTCTGCAAACCAATCTCACTTCTGCCTATCTGTGTATTCAGCAGGTAATCAGTTCTATGCTCAAACAGCGCTGGGGGAGGATTATTAACATCACCAGCGTGTTTGGCCAGATGGGTCAGGCGGGACAGGCCAACTATGCGTCCTCGAAAGCTGGGCTGATCGGGCTTACCATGGCCATCGCGCGCGAGGTAGGATCACGGAGCATAACCTGCAACGCCGTCGCCCCTGGATTCATCGAAACTGCCATGACGGCGGCTTTGGGCGATGAGTTCAAGCAGACGGCCGTGAAGCAGATTCCACTGGGACGCGTGGGAGCTTCCGAAGACGTGGCGAATGCGGTCGCATTTCTCGCCTCTGACGAGGCTTCGTATATCACCGGTCACGTGCTGAATGTGAACGGTGGAATGCTGATGGGATAGCAGGTCTCACCAGAGGATTGGGGAAACGAAAAATCAGGGCCAGAGTTATGGCAGATTCCACTGAGTTACGCGAAAAATCTTCCTCGCGGGGTTCCAGCCTCAGTGGGCTGGCGATTTATCCTGCTGTGTCTGCATCGGAAATTTCACTGGTGCGCGAACTCTTCCTTGAGTACGCCCAGTCACTAGGCTTCAGCCTCTGCTTTCAGAACTTCGACAAAGAGTTGGCAGAACTGCCCGGAGACTATGCTGCACCCGAGGGCCGTTTGTTTTTGGTGAACTTTCAAGAAAAAATCGCCGGCTGTGTCGCACTGCACAAGATCAATGCCGATACCTGTGAGATGAAGCGGTTGTATATTCGTGGAGATTTTCGCGGTAAGGGATTAGGCCGCGCGGTCGTGGAACATTTAATCGCCGAAGCGCGTCAAATTGGCTATCGTCGGATGCGGCTCGACACGGTCGAACCGGTCATGAGGGATGCGGTTGCCTTATATCACCGACTGGGTTTCAAGGAAATTGAGCCCTACCGTCTCAATCCCATGGCGGGCACCCTGTACATGGAACTCAGTCTCTAGCAGGAGAAGATCATGAAACAATCTTGGACACTGCTTGCTCTGATCCTGCTGACAGTTTCCGCATTTGCCGCAGACGGAAAGCGAATCTCCTACAAAAGCGGCGACGAAACGGTGCAAGGCATACTCTACACGCCCGCCGGCAAAGGTCCATTCCCGGCATTGATTGTCATTCACGAATGGTGGGGATTGAACGATTGGGTCAAAGAGCAAACCTCGAAACTTTCCGACCAAGGATATGTTGCGCTCGCCGTCGATCTATATCGCGGAAAGGTGGCTGCGACTCCCGACCTCGCACACGAACTGATGCGCGGAGTGCCGGAAGACCGCGCGAATCGCGATCTGAAAGCAGCCTTCGACTACCTGACGTCGCAGCCGGACGTGAAAAAGAATCGTATTGGCGCCATCGGATGGTGCATGGGCGGGGGCTACGCGCTGGATGTAGCTTTGCTTGAGCCTGCCTTAGCGGCGGATGTCATCAATTACGGCCACCTGGCGACCGATCCTGACACACTAAAGAAAATTCATGCGCCGATTCTGGGAATTTTTGGAGGACAGGATCGCGGCATTACCCCCGAAGACGTCGACAGATTTGCGGAGCAACTCAAGTCGATGGGGAAGAAGATGGAAGTGAAAATCTACCCCGATGCCGGGCATGCCTTTGAGAATCCCAACAACAAAGACGGATATCGGCCTGCTGATGCGGCGGATGCGTGGGATCTGACTGTGCATTTTCTTGCAGACAATTTGAAGAAGTAACATCAGTGTTCATCGATGGAATTTGCTTATTTATACGCTGGATAAATATTCTTTCAATGCCGTGAGTACACTATCCATGTCCTGAGTGGTTGGGCGTGGCGTTAATTTTCGCTTGCCAGACGATGGCGGAGTGGTTACTATGGCGCATTCTGCAATGCTTCCTACCATGAATATCGGTGAGACCATCCGAAACTACCGGCTGCAAAAGGGAATGTCCCAGGGCGACATCGAAAAGCGTACCGGCCTATTGCGCTGCTACCTTTCGCGAGTGGAAAACGGACACACCATTCCCTCCCTCGATACGCTTTCGAAGATTGCAGGGGCGATGGATCTTCCGCTCTCGCAATTTTTCTCCGACTCGAATCATGCAAATGGCTCGAAAGGCTTGCCACAACTTTCGGATGACGAAGTACGGTTCCTGAGCCAGATTCGGCGCTACGCTACAAATCTTAACGACAGCGACCGCAAGCTCGTACTGGCTATGGTCCGGAAAATGGCATCGAGCACGGGCCGATAGGCATTCCGTCCAGTTTTTAGGACCGTAAACTGCTCCCGGGCAAGGCCAAAGAAGTAACGAATTAGCGGGTACGCGTCACACTCACCTTACTTTCGTACCATGCCTTCCGTGACCGTCGGGAACCTCGCCATTACAACCCCAAGACCCTAGACTGTTCGCGGGAGATTCGTGTGACCACCGACGAGGAACTAAACGTTCTGGACTCACAGCTTCGGCGGCTGAAGATTGAGTACGAAATCTACTTCAGCAATCCCACGAAGAAGCCGCCGACCGATATCGAATGGAAGGTGTTGAGCCTGTTGCGGAAGTTTTCTGACGGCGGCCGCATGAATTTTTCGCAGCGCTTTCGCTTTAACGAAATGGCGCAGCGGTACGCGATCTACAGCGATTTGTGGCGCAAGAAATCTCGGATTCGGGAAGAAGGATACCGACGCCCGCAGGACGCGCTGCTCTCAATTCAGGGAGTGCGGGAAGAAGAGCACGCGCCGAAACATCCGCAGGTTTACGGACTGGCGAAAGCGGCAGCCGCTGCGGCAGGGGCGCAGACTTCGCAAAATTTCACGGTACACGATGCCGACCAGGCGGACCGCGAGCAACTGGAACGGCTTTACAACACGCTCGTAGCCGCCAAGAAAAAAGCAGGCGAGAACGTCACGGGCAACTTCGATTCGTTTACGTCGTTCGTCCACAAGAAAACGCAGCAGATCCGGAAACAATACAAGTGCGAGAACGTCGAATACTCGGTGGAATTGGCGGAAGGACATGTGAAGTTGAAAGCCAAGGCAAAGACCTAGAGCTCAGGGTCGTCTTCAGGCCGGCGCATTCAAATTCTGGTACTCCAATCGTCCTAAACTTTCTAAGAGAAAGTCAGGCGACAGTCACGGCTCCCACTCCAAGCTGTTAGAATTTCTGGTCATACCGCAGCACGATCTTCCACTTGAGGCCAGCATGTCCCCAGCAGCAAAGATTCAGCGCGCCATTCTTAGTGTTACCGACAAGACCGGACTGGTCGAGTTTGCGCGGCGGCTCGCCAAACTCGGAGTCGAGCTCATTTCAACCGGCGGCACGGCCAAACTGCTGCGCGAATCGGGCGTTGCGGTGAAGGATATTTCCGACCTCACAGGATTTCCGGAGATGCTCGACGGGCGCGTGAAGACGCTGCATCCCAAAGTGCACGGAGGAATCCTGCATCGGCGCAGCGATCCCAGGCATACGAGCGCAATTGCGGAACACGGCATTCTGCCGATCGACATGGTGGTTGTGAATCTCTACGCCTTTGAAAAAACGGCGGCCAAGCCGGGCGTGCATCTCGATGAAGTGATCGAAAACATCGATATCGGCGGACCGTCGATGATTCGATCCGCGGCGAAAAACTATCAGGATGTCGCCATCGTAACCTCGCCGGCGGACTACGATGCGATTGCGGAAGAGATGGGGAAGTCCGGTGGTTCGCTTTCGCTTGCGACGAGATGGCGGTTGGCGCAGAAAGCCTTTGCGACGACCGCAGCTTACGACTCTGCCATCGCCTCGACGCTCGACCAAGTGAACCCGCAAGATTTCAAATTGCCGGAGGCGCAAGGCGGGTTTCCGTCGGTGCTGCGGCTCTCGTTCAAAAAGGCTCTCGATCTCCGCTATGGCGAAAATCCGCACCAGAAAGCGGCAATGTATTCCGATGGCTCACGAACAGGCGTGGCCAATGCTCATCAATTGCAGGGAAAAGAACTGTCCTACAACAATATCGTCGATCTCCAAGCTGCCTGGGATCTGGCGCAGGAATTCGATGAGACGGTGTGCGCGATTATCAAGCACACCAACCCATGCGGCGCCGCGAGCGGGAAAACTCTCGCGGAAGCTTATAAGCGCGCATTGGAGTGCGATCCAGTCTCAGCCTTTGGCGGAGTCATTGGCGTGAACAGTACGGTGGACGCCGAAGCGGCCGAAGAAATGCACAAGCTCTTCCTGGAAGTGATCGCGGCCCCAGCCTTCGATGAAGCCGCCAAGGCGAAATTCGCTTCCAAGAAAAACCTGCGATTGGTAGAAGTCAAGGCTGCCCCGCAGCGCTGGGTTCTCAAGAACGTCTCGGGAGGCATCCTGGTGCAGGATACCGACGTTCATTCCTTGCGGGAGGCGGAACTGAAAGTAGTGACTAAGCGCCCACCGACTCCGGAAGAAAAACGCGCTTTGCTTTTTGCCTGGAAGGTTTGCAAACACGTCAAGTCAAACGCCATTGTGTATGCCCGTGAAGGCCAGACGGTGGGCGTAGGCGCCGGGCAGATGAGCCGCGTTGACGCGGCAAAGATTGGTGCCATGAAAGCGCAGCTTCCGCTCAAAGGAACGGTCGCCGCTTCCGACGCTTTCTTCCCCTTTCCCGACGGAGTCGAAGAGATTGCCAATGCCGGAGCAACGGCAATCATCCAACCTGGCGGCTCGCAGCGTGATCCTGAGGTCATTGCAGCGGCTGACCGTCTGGGCTTAGCTATGCTGTTTACTGGCGTCCGGCATTTTCGCCACTGAGTGAAATTAAGCCGCAATACGAGTCAATCTGATGAAATTCTCTACGCGTTGCAAGTGAAATTTAGTTTCAAATTCGTTCTAAAGTCTGCCGCAGATTGCTGGCCTTTCGATTACAGAACTTTGCAATCAATTCTGGCCTTTTTCCCCCAAATCCCTGCCTGGGCGATTTACAATAAAAGCACCCTACCCGAGGCGGTTCTGCATCCAACCCGCTATGGTTTCGGGATTGCGTTCCACGTCCAGGAAAAGCATGAAAAGATTCATTCGCCCGTTCGTTGTCGTTGCCGTGGCTTCGGCTGCTGCGTTCGCACAAACTGCCTCGTCCACCCCAGCCTCGACGACGAACACGTCAAAGACGCCGGACCGGAGCGCTGCCTACTACCACTACGCACTGGGACATATGTATGAGGAGCAGGTGACCTCATATGGCCGCAGTGAACTAGCAGGGAAGGCGATTGACGAGTACCGCAAGGCGATTGAAGCCGATCCCACATCGGAATTCCTGACGTCGAGCCTGGCCGAACTCTATGTGAAGACCGGCCGCATCCGCGATGCCGTCATGCAGGCGCAAGACATCCTCAAGAACGATCCCAATAATCTGGAAGCGCACAAACTGCTGGGGCGAATCTACTTGCGATCGCTGGGCGACATGCCAGGCGGCAACGGATCCGAAAATGTTCTAAAGCTCGCCATCGAGCAGTACGAAGATATCGTCAAGATCGAGCCCAAGAGCGTGGATGATCATCTTCTGCTGGGTCGGTTATATCGCCTCGATAACGACCTTGAAAGAGCAGAATCGGAGCTGAAGACTGCCGTCAAGCTGGACCCGACGTCAGAAGAAGCGGTCACAACTCTGGCGATCCTCTATACCGATGAGGGAGACACCAACCGCGCCCTGCAGGTCCTGAGCGCTGTACCGGATGCTTCCCGTTCCGCCAAGCTTTATTCCGCTCTGGGCACGACCTACGAGCAGCGCAAAGACTACAAGCACGCCATCGAGGCGTTCCGGAAATCAATTCAGCTTGATCGCGATAACCTCGATGCGATTCGCGGCTTGGCTGAGAACCTGCTCAATGATGGGCAGACTGAAGCGGCTCTCGAACAGTACAAAGTAATCGTCGACGCCAATCCCGAAGATGCGCAAAGCTATGTGCGCATGGCCGAGATCTACCGCCGTCAGGGCAAGTTTGACCAGGCGCTCGAGAACCTGAAAAAGGCCGACAGTATGGTTCCCGACTCGCTCGACGTCCCATACAACATGGCTGCGGTTTATGAGGCCCAGGGACGCTATGACGATGCGGCAAAGCTCCTGCAGGATCTCGTCACCCGCACCGAGCGGCCCGATTCGAACTACAGCCAGGCAGACCGCACGAACCGCGCCATCTTTATTGAACGCCTGGGCACCGTCTATCGCGAAGAACAGAACTATCCTGCGGCGGTCGATACCTTCCGCAAGATGTTGACTCTTGGCGATGACAATGCCGAACGCGGATATCAGAATATGATCGACACCTACCGGGAAGCGAAGCAATGGTCGCAGGCGACCGCGGTAGCTCGTGAAGCGGTTCAGAAGCTGCCCAACAGCCGCGGACTCCGCATGGTGCTCGATTCGCAACTGGCCGATACTGGGGAAGCGGATAAGGCTCTCGCCGACGTTCGTTCGATGCTGAAGGGCAACGCGGATGATCGTGATGTCTACATCGCCTTAGCGCAAATGAACACTCGGCTGAAGCGCTGGAAAGATGCCGAACAGGCTCTGGATAAGGCAGAAGCACTTTCAACCAAACCCGAAGACAAGTCATACGTTTACTTCCTGCGCGGCTCCACGTACGAGCGTCAGAAAAAGTACGATGAAGCCGAGGCCGAGTTTAAGAAAGTTCTGGTTATCGACCCGCAGAGCGCTGTGGTCCTGAACTATTTGGGCTACATGAATGCCGACCGCGGTGTGAAACTTGAAGAATCGCTTAACTACATCAAAGAAGCCGTCAGCCTTGATCCCAGCAACGGAGCCTATCTGGATTCGCTCGGGTGGGTGTACTACAAGATGGGCAAGTACGATTTGGCGGAGGCAAACCTCAGCAAGGCCTGCTCCCTCATGCAGAGCGACCCCACAGTACAAGAGCACCTGGGCGATCTTTACCAGAAGACAGGCCGCCTGAAACTCGCCGCCGACCACTGGCAGCGCGCTGTCCAGGAGTGGGGTAAGACGGTGGCTCCCGAGGTAGACACCGAAGAACTCGCGAAGACGCAGCAGAAGCTGGATGCGGCGAGAGTTCGGCTTGCTCGCGAAGAATCGCAAAAACAGCAGTAGCACTCAGCAGGACTTCAAAACCTGGTTCTGATCATTCGGCTCCCGCTCTGATACACTCCGTGCATGCTGGCTGGCTACGCGGTGCACGTCGAAGATTCCCGCGGACGCCGCCACCCGGAACCGATGCATCCCTACCGGAACGAATTCCAGCGCGACCGGGACCGGGTGATCCATGCCCGTGCCTTCCGGCGTCTCGAAGCCAAGACGCAGGTTTTCACACGCCGCTACTCCGACCACTTTCGCAACCGGCTGACGCATACGCTGGAGGTCGCGCAGATCTCCCGCACCATCGCCGGCGCATTAAATCTGAATGTAGATCTAGCTGAAGCCCTCGCTCTAGTTCACGATATCGGACACCCTCCCTTCGGCCACGCGGGAGAAAAGGCATTGGACACTGCCATGCGCACGCAGGGATCATACTTCGATCACAACCTGCACGCCTTGCGAATCGTAGAGGCTTTTGAACAGCGGTATGCCGCATTCCCGGGACTGAACCTCACGTTCGAGGTTCGCGAAGGGATCATTAAGCATTCGCGCGACTACACCAGCAGTGAGCATCCGGAACTGTCCGAATATCTTCTCCATGAGCGTCCGCCGCTCGAAGCCCAGTTGATCGACTTGACCGACGAAATTGCCTACAACACCGCCGATCTCGATGACGGTTACGAATCGCGACTGCTCTCGCTGGCGCAGATTCGCGGCGGCGTTCCGATCTTCGAGAAGTTCTTCCCCGAAGTGGAGCGTTTATATCCCGACACGCAGGAAAAGCTGCTCTTCAATGAAGCTTTGCGCCGCATGTTGAATCGCATGGTGAGCGACCTGATTCAGAACACAAAGGCTCGTGTGCACTCAGCGGGAATTCGTAGCCTGGCCGAAATCCGAGGATATGCAGAACGACTGGCAGCCTTCAGTCCTGAAGTTGAAGCCGAGCGCAGGCAAGCCAAAGATTTTCTGCACGAGAATCTCTATTACAGCCCATCATTGGCGGGAGAGAAAATCGATGCCGAGCGCGTCGTCAGCGAGTTGTTCGCTTTCTGGATGAAATATCCGTCCTCGCTTCCTGGCGCATATCAGGAAAAAGCCCATGAAGACACTCTGCCGCGCGTTATTTGTGACTATATCGCAGGCATGACCGACAACTTCATCATCGAGCAGTACGAGCGCCATTGCGGATGAATTCAGAACGGAGCGGGAGTTACTCTGCTGCAGCCACATCCGTGACTACATCGAACATCACTCTCGGACCCCGGCGCACTTCTTCCAGCCGAATGCGTTCGTTGTCACCATGCTCCGTGTTTCCTTCTTCTTCGGTGGCTGTATAAGGATTGAAGCCATAGGAATTGATGCCGAGCGGACGATAGCGCTGATTTTCGTCGTATCCGCTGGTGATATACGGAACCACCGGCGCTCCCGGAAAATAAGAAGCGGTGACCTTCTGAATAGCCGCAAACAAGATGGTATCAGTCGGAGAATAATTCGCTATCCGGAATTGCTTGTTCAGCGGTTCGATGCTCACATTTGGATCATCCACCACTTTTCGCAAAGCGGCCAGCAGTTCCTCCGGATGCCCTCCGGGGAGTATGCGAACGTCCAGATTTGCCCATGCCTCCGCTGGAATTACATTGGTCTGCTCCGAGCCTCCCAGCATCGTCAGGGTAATTGTGTCGCGCAGCAGGAAATTGAGTGACTCATCCTGCTCAATTCGAGCCTGGAATTTCTTATCTTCCAAAGCCTTATTGACATTGCGATAGGCGACTGCCAGATCCGGAGGTTCGTTGGGCGCCATATCGCGCATGAACTCATCCACGACGGGGAGCACACGCAACGGCGTGCGGTAGGCAATAATTCGATCAAGGGCGTGAACCAAACGATTCGGTGCGGAGTCCGGATTGGGCCGCGAACCATGCCCTGCGCGGCCATGCGCTACAACGTGCAGCCAGAATGTCGTTTTCTCGCCAACATCCACGCCGACGTATTTGACCTTTCCATTCTCCAGCGGATTGTCACCGCCCTCGTTGATCAGGAACTCGGCGTTTTCCAGTAACGGCCGTTGATGCGCAATGAACCAATCCGTTCCGGTTCCGTCGGCTTCTTCGTCGCTGACCGCCAGAAAGATCACATCACGATCCAGCAAGACTTTCTCGCGTTTGAGCATTACCATCGCGACCAACTGCGCGATGCCTTCGTCCTTCATGTCTTGAGCGCCACGCCCCCAGATGTAGCCATCTTTGACCTCTCCACTGAACGGTGACACCTTCCAGTGGGAAGCATCACTGGTCACAACGTCCATGTGGTTCAGCAGGATAATCGGCCGCTTGGACTCGGCTGTGGTGTGCGGAAGCCGCGCCCACAGGTCGCCGCGTCCAGGAAGATATTCGAACACCCGATTCTCAATGCCTTCCTCGTCGAGGATTTTTTTCAGGAAACGGATAGCGCGCATTTCGTTTCCCGGAGGATTGGTAGTATCGGTCTGCAGGTAGCCCTGCATCCATTCCACGGCCAGATTCGAATATGCATTGAGATGACTGGCTGGAATGTGCGCGGAAGGTGGCTCCGTCGCAGACTCAGCCGCCAGGGTTGAAGGCATAGCAGAAAAGAGAACTGCCAGAGTCGCTCGAAGAATCGATTGTTTTATGCTCCCCGGAAAGAGTCCCAATGCTGTCTCCTGTGTAGGTGTATGCAGGCTCGATCAGACCGAACTGCCCTTTGAGCGTTGCACGCAGTTTTTATATCAGGTTTCCCAAATTTACCCTGCAAAAGTAAGCAGCGCCAGCCGGACCGCCGCAACTGGAGCTATAATTAATTTGATTTCAAGCACTTAGCTATTAAACCCTGGCGGCGGTTTTGGCATCCGATCTGTACTAGGAAAGGCGGGCGCTACGATTCTCGGCGCCCAGAGTGTCGGGTTTGCGTTGCGTCACCGCAAGCCCCGGCTTAGCGACTTTCAGCTAGACCCATTCGGTTAAGGGGACGCAATTCAGGATACGCAACACGCGCGTTTAGGCGTGCGGAGTGGAGCCCAATGCTCCCCCGACTTTTGGAGGAAGTCATTATGAACAGCCGCATTCTCGTTGCTCTGCCACTGGCCGCGATTCTTGCTTTGCCGGCTCTTGCGCAGACTCCTACTTCCCAGGATCAAAACCAGCAGCCAACCGCGAGTCAATCGCAGTCGACCAGTTCCGACACGAGCGCTACTGGCAAGCAACCGCTGCAGCCACCTTCTCGCGAAGGTTTCTGGGGACACCTCAATCCATTTGCCCGCAAAAAGTATGTTCAGCGGCAAACGGGGCCGATCCGCGATCGCGTGAACGAACTCGACGAGCTGACCTCCGCGAACAGCAAAGCCATTAAAGACACTGACGAGCGCGCGCAGGCCGGCATTAAGCTCGCTTCGGACAAAGCGAATGAAGCCGACCAGCACGCGATTGACGCGGGCAACAAAGCCAATCAGGCGCAGCAGACCGCTCAACAGGCCACGCAGCGCATCCAGACAGTCGAAACCGTGGTCAGCAACATCGACCAGTACAAGGCTTCGAATCAGACCGAAATTCGTTTCCGTCCGGGACAGACGGTCCTCAGCAAGAACGCCAAAGATGCTCTGGACGATATGGCGAACACGGTAAAAGGCCAGCGCGGCTACATCATCGAAGTTCAGGGATTCTCTTCCGGTCGCGGACAGACGGCAATCTCGACTTCACAGAAAATGGCCGAGTCTGTCGTCCGTTATCTGGTACTGAACCATGACATTCCGGTCTATCGGATTTACCTGGTTGGCATGGGGAACGCTCCGGCGCCCGGCGCCGAGGCCACCACAGGCAAGACAAAGCACGTCAGCGGAGGACGCGTCGAGATCAGCCTGCTGAAGAACGATCTTGAACAGCTCTCCAGCAACACTGCTGCGCCTGCAACTACAACGGATCAGCAGCAACAACCCAAGTAAGTAAGTTTTCTCAAATCTTCGGGATCAGCGGCTGCAAGCCTCGAAGTCCCTCCAGAACAGAGCCCCTCGAAAACGAGGGGCTTCATATTTTTTCTAAATTGAGCGCAGTACCAGATCGGTGGAGTCTCGGCCATGTACTTGCATACGCGCCCACAGATAGTCGCGGCATCGAACCATCCGTAATTCGGTGGCGCCAGTTCGGACGGCATAGCTGCGAATGATGCGAGCTGATTCCGCGGGGCCGGTTATCCCATCAAAAACAACGTCGTTGGCGAAAGGCCGGGAAGCAATTTCCTCAAAGCTGCGGCGCTGGCCACTGGGATACATCAGGCATGCTTGCGTGCGGCAACTGAGCATCTTTTCAATCGCATATAGCATGGAATAGTCAATGCCCTGCACAAATGCGATATGCAGGGTCGCTGTTGCCGGAACAAAATCCACCGGCAACATCTGGAATGCCTTGAGGAGAGGAATAGGAATATGAGGAATCTTCCCCACTCGGACCTGAGAACTGCTGCGCAATACCGGACAACTCCATTGTCGGGCCAAAGCTGCCGTAATTTGACCCTCATCAGCAAATTCCAACCGCTGCAGCCATTCTCCCAGCCTGCCATGACCGGCCTCGCGCTGTTTGGCTAGTGCTGTGCGCAGCTGTTCCGGGGTGAGCTGCTGCCGGGAGAGAAGGAGTAATCCCAGAGGAATGCGGTGCGGAACCATAAACTGATTCCGCGGAATCGATGCCATCTCAGGCAGCGCGTCCACCAGCGCCCGCTCCAGACACTCCGGATTGCAGTACCAGGAGCCCTGCCATGTTATCGCCGAGCCTCTGGTCCGGAAGCGGTTCCGAACCAACTGACCCGCAGCGCAATCCGTTCGTGCGCATCGCGGAAAGATCTGAAGACTTATGCGGCGGCGCAGGTTCTGCCATAACGAAGAATGAAGGGGATGTCGGAGAATCGCGGTCGCCATGATTAGATGGCTCCTGACGGCGCCAATTCCGTGACCCGCAATCCGAAGTTGCCCTCAATCACCACGACTTCCCCTCGGGCCACAAGCCGCCCATCGAGCAGCATGTCAACTGGTTCCTGAACCTGCCGATCGAGTTCAACCACGGCTCCCGGACTCAGTTCCAGAATTTCGCGGAGCAGCAAGCGCCGTGCGCCAAATCGTAATGTAAGTGACAATTCCACATCCATGAGCAGCGCGAGCTTCGCCTGGTCGGGTTTGGAATCGCTTGCCGTCGCCGGGGCCACTGGATTTGCTGGTGCTTCCTGCGCAGGAGAAATTTCTTTTTTTTGTGCTCCCAGAGAGTTCATCAGTGCTGCGCTACAGCGCAATTCGATATAGATCGGTTGCGGCTCCGAGCCAGTGGCGAGCCAGCAGGTGGACGAGGATGCCCAGGAAGCCGCGCCCCGAACTGCCTCAACGCGCAACTGGACTTCGCCCCAGCCCGGCTTCAGGGCGCTGGCCGCCCGGCCCGCAAACTGCCTAAGCAATTCCAGCACAGCCTCGCTGTGCTCGGCAGTCATATCAGTGGCAGCGGCGGCATCGAGCGGCAGGCTCATGAAAATCCGGGCAGCACGGAAAGCTGAGGTAGAGTCCATTCGCAAGCTCAATTCGCCGCGCAACCCTCCCGCAACTGTGCACAAAAACCAAAGATGATTGTCGTCGGTGGATGCTAGCTCCGTCGGAGGCTGGGTCTGCAATTGGCAGGACATGGCTGAGCCTGCAATCTGTTTCAATGTCTGAGCTACAGCGCTCGCCCAGGCTTGGACGTAGGCTAGCCATTCTTCCGAATTTTGCCCGGCATCACTCATAGCTTATTTCTCCTGATTTCGGTTCGCGAGTTACCGCAGCGATCTAGCAACCACGCCGATCGCTGGCGCCCAGAACGGGCGGGAACTGCCTGAAACATCTCCACGTCCGCAATCAGCAGCGACGCGGGCTGTTCAACATGCCGCGCAAACAGCAGCAAAGATCCGGGCGCCAGTTCACTCAGCTCACGCACTCGAGAACGCAAGTTGTGAGCTCCGAGTTCGGCTGGGAACGGGCAATCCAGCAAGGTTCGCATCAAATGTTCCCGCGAATCCGTACGGTTCCGTGGTTTCTGGTAGCTCCAGTCAGCAGAGATCTTCCGTAGCAGCGCATTGGAAACAGACGCGGGCAACGCAACGTGAAGTCCGCCGTGCGTGTCGGATAGAGTGACCTCAAAACTGAGAGACAGGATCTTCTCCTCTGGAGGCATAAGACGTTGCGCTTCCGCTAATGCGAGCCTCTGGTCGAATGACACTTCAACCGGGAGTGCCTGCCATGCCGTGCCCAATTCGCGGCAGACGATGCGAGCTACACTCTCCAGAATCTGCTCTTCAATCTCGGTAATTTCGCGTGCCGTCCCGGCACTACTTCCCTGGCCGCCTAACAGCAGATCGATCATGGGAAACGCAATCTTCAGATCCAGTTGCAGAGCGCCCTGGGCGCCGAGCGGCTCCAGACGCAACGATGAGAGATAGGTCATCTCCGGCATGCGCTGCAGGAATTCGCGGTAGCTGAGGTGTTCGGCAGACACCAGCGTAGCTGCAAATACGACACGCAGATAGGCTCCCAGCGAATTCGTCAGGTTACGGGCAAATCCCTCGTGAAGGAGATTGATGGCCTGCAGTTGCTCGCGCCCGATTTGTCCCGCCCGTCGGGCATCCCAGCGTTCACAGGCAATTGCCCTTGACCGTCCCGCTTCTGCGCGCGCTTCTGTCTGCGCTCCGCTGCGCGCCGCCCGCACCATAGCATCGATTTCTTCCTGATTCAGAACTTTCATACAGCAACCTTTCGATATGTTCAAGATCTAGTAATCAATCTCCGCCGGGCGATGCGGCCCGGGCCATGCTTCCACCTAGAGGGATCAATTCAGCCAATCGCGAGCGAAGCCGCATGACGGCCAAGGAATGGATTTGGGACACGCGTGACTCTCCCACGCCTAACACCGCTCCAACTTCTTTCATCGTGAGTTCTTCGAAATAGTACAGGGCCAATACCTGCTGCTCCTTTTCCGGCAGTTCGGCAATGAGGCGCGCCAGCAGATCTTTCATCTCTGACCGCAGGCAAAGGAAGAAGGGGGTGTCCTCGGGAGCGTTAGGAAGGAATTCACATAAATCCTCTTCGGTTCCGTCCCATGGCGACTCGACGCGCAGGCTGCCGATCTCCAGGCTGTCCAGTTCACCCAGCAACTGCTGAAATTCTTCGAGCCCCATTCTCAGTTCGATGGCCATTTCGTTTTCCGTGGGCGCGCGGCTCAGTTCGAGGCTCAGCTTGCGATGAGCCTCTTCGACCCCCCGCGCTTTCCGGCGCAGCTCGCGCGGACCCCAGTCCATTTCGCGCAGGCTGTCGAGGATCGCTCCGCGAATGCGGAATTTTGCATAAGAGCCGAACTGCACATGCTTGGATTGATCGAACTTGTTCAGCGCGTCGATCAGTCCAATTACTCCGGCATGTACCAGATCTTCGAGGGGCACGTGCCGGGGAAGGCGTTCGTGAATGCGGCGGGCCAGAAAGCGCACCTGGGGCAGTTGCTCCATCAGAATGCGATCGCGTTCTTCCTTGTCTTGCCATGTGGTGTACGCCTGGGCGGTATTTCTGCTCATGAGAGACCTCGTGTCTCAACAAACCTCGTTGCGTCCCGGAGTGCCGACAAAGTTGCAGACAGGTCAACGACGTCAGTTCACTTCAGAACTCCGATGGACTGCACCTCCACCAGGGGCGGAATTTCCAGTGGAGAGAGCACTACAATCTTGGGCACAAACGGCTCCAGCAGCCGCTTCAGGTGATAACGCGCGGGAGTGGAACACAGCAAAACCGGACTAGCGACCGGCAACTGCTCCCCGGCGAGTCGGCGCAGTCCCTCGACAATCCGGCGGGCGAATGGAAGCTGAAGTACGCCTCCCGTCGTCGAGGGGGGGGCGACGAGGGCGCGTCCCAACTCGTCTTCCAAGCCGTGGTCGAGCGTGACCACGCGCAGGCCGCCACCTTCGGCGAGCAGAGGGTGGACTAGGGCGCGTCCCAGTGCCTGCCGTGCGGCTTCGACGAGCATCACAGGATTCTTGTTCACCCCGGCCGCGTCAATCAGGGTCTCCATAATTGTGGAGAGATCGCGAATCGAGACCTGCTCCCGCAACAGTTGTTGCAGCACCTTCTGCACTTCCCCGAGGCTTAGAATTTTCGGCACCAGCTCTTCAGCCAGTTTGGGATGACTTTCGGCCATACGGTCGAGCAAGCGCTTCACTTCGTGGCGCGTCAGCAATTCGTGAGCGTGTTGCTTAACGACCTCCGCCAGATGGGTCGCGAGCACGGAAGCTTGGTCGACTACCGCATATCCCGAGGTCAGTGCCCGGTTCTGCAGGGACTGCGGAATCCACAATGCCGCGACCCCGAAAGCCGGCTCTTTGGTTGGAGTGCCCGCCAGCGGACGCGGCGTACTTTCTGAACTGATGGCCATCATCTGGTCTTGGTGCATCTCCCAGCGCGCCACTTCCACCCCGCGCAGCGCGATAACGTACTCGCGTGCCTTGAGCCGCACGTTGTCGGTGATGTGCACGGGAGGAACGATGAATCCCAACTGCTGCGCCAGGTTCTGCCTGAGGGCTTTCACACGGGCTAGCAACTGCCCACCCTGGTTCTGGTCGACCAGCGGCACCAGTCCGTAACCGACCTCCAGGCTCAGTTCATCCAGCTTCAAAAGCTCTTCGACCGAATCTTTCGCGGCTTTCTTGTCTTTCGCATCCTTTGCCGTGCCGCCCCCTGCTGGGTCCGTGGCGGCGCTGAGCTTGGGAGCGCGCCATGCCAAAAAGCCCGCCCCAGCCGAAAGCAGCAGGAAGGAAAACTTGGGCAGCCCGGGAATCGCCGCGAGCGCCAGCATCACGCCTGCGGCAATCATCAGCGGACGCCGTCGCGACAGCACCTGCCGTCCCACATCGATCGACAGGGTTGCATCCGAGGAGGCACGGGTGACCACCATGCCCCCCGCCATTGAAACCAGCAGCGACGGGATCATCGTGACCAGGCCATCGCCCACGGTCAGCACCGTGTAGGTCTTCAGCGCCTCGCGAAAAGGAATATCAAGCTGAAAGACCCCGATGAGAAATCCGGCAATGATGTTGATGGCGGTAATCAGAATGGTGGCTATGGCATCGCGCTGGTTGAAACGCGCGGCCCCGTCCATGGCGCCATAGAATTCCGCATCCCGCGCGATCTGTTCGCGCCGAGACCGCGCTTGCGCTTCGTTGATCAAGCCGGCGTTCAAATCTGCGTCGATGGCCATCTGCTTGCCGGGCATGGCATCGAGGGTGAATCGGGCTGTAACTTCGGCCGTGCGTACCGCGCCATGAGCGACCACGATGTATTGAATGGCGATCAACGCGATAAAGAGGACGAATCCGACAACGTAATTGCCTCCCACCACAAATTGCCCAAAGGCTTGGATTACGTGTCCGGCCGCGGAGGCGCCTTCGTTGCCGTGCAGCAGAATGCGCCGGCTTGAGGCCAGGTTCAGAGAAAGGCGGAACAGGGTCAGCAGCAGCAGCAGGCTGGGAAAAACCGAAAACTGCGAGGGCCGAAGAATCTGAATAGCCGAGAGTAGCACCAGCACCGAAAGTGTCATGCTCGTGGCCAGCAGCACGTCTAGCAGAAAGCTGGGCAGCGGAACCAGCATCACAAAGATCAGTCCCACCGCCGCCAGCGGCATAATCCATTCCGCTGTGGAGGTCTTCGGCTGGGTTAGCACGCTTTCACTCGATGCCAAGGCAGCCATCGTCTACAAACTCCTTCCTGCGCGGTTGGGCGACGCTGCGGCCCGCGCCTGAGCACGCCAGATGGCGGCCAGAATTTCGGCCACGACCGTGTAAAGTTTTGCAGGAATTGCCTGCCCGATTTCGACGGCCCGATAAAGGGCGTGCGCCAGCGGAAGATTCTCCACCATCGGAATGCCGTGCCAGCGGGCCACGTCTCTGATTTCGGCAGCCAGCAGGTTGCGGCCTTTGGCTACGACGATCGGAGCTGCCATCTCCGGGCCATACTTCAGGGCCACGGCGAACTGCGTGGGATTGGTCACGACGATCGTCGCCTGCTCGACGTCTTTGAGCATCTGCCGCCGCCGCACCTGCCGCCGCAGCCGCCGGATTCGCTGCTTCACCGCCGGATTGCCTTCGCTCTCCTTAAACTCGTCACGCAAATCCTGGCGGCTCATGCGCAGCTCGTTTTCGTGATGCCGTCGCTCCAGCAGGTAATCGGCCGCCGCCCAGACCAGTAGCACCAGCGAGGCTTTCCATGCCACTTCGAATATCTGTTGCCCTGCAAACGACGAAAGCTGCCGCGCGCTGGCGTGCAGCAGCAAGGGCCATCTCATCCAATCGCGTGCAACCAGTCCCACTACCAAATAGACGATCACAGACGTAGGCAGGAGCGACTTCAGCATCCGGCTGAGTGCGCTGAGAGAAATAAACTGCTGCAGGCGCGATGCCGGATTCAGACGCTCGATTTTTGGACTCAAGGCAGACGGAGCGAACACCAGCCCTCCCTGTGCCACCCCGCTCAGGACTGCCACCATCCAACTCAATCCAGCCACAATCGCAATTCCGTCAAACGCACCTAAATCATTTCTCCACACAGGTAACAGCTGTCCGGGATGGCCGGCAACTTCATCCATCTCCCGCCGTAACAGCTCCTTCCATGCGAGGGTTACGCGGGGAAGCTGCCAGGCCAGCAGCAGCACGGAGGCCATGGTTGCCAGGCCCGCCATCAGATCGCGGCTGCGCGCCACCTGCCCCTGCTCCCGCGCCTTCTGCCGCCGCCGGGGAGTCGCCTGCTCGGTTTTGCTTTGGTCTGCCATAACCGGATTTGTTCGGAATCGGTTCGTATTTCGTCTAATTTCAATGCGCTAAGTGCAATAACTTCTCCCCGGTCGCAATCGATTCTGCAAAGCGTGTGCCGAAGCTTTGCGGCCAGTACGCAATCACTGTGATCATCACTGCCAGACCCAGCAGGTTCTTGACTGCCAGCCCGATAAACAGCACGGGCATTTGTGGCGACGCCTTGCCGAGAAATCCCAGCGTGAGATCGGCCAGCAAGGTCGCCATGAGCGCTGGCGCCGCAATTTGCACTCCGGCCAAAAAAATTCCTCCGGTTGCGTGCAGCAGCCCGCTGACCACGGGCAAGGCTGCCGTTGCTTCCCCCGGAGGCAGATAGGAGAAGCTGCGCGTCAGCGCCCGAAGAATCCAGTGATGCACATCGAGACGCAGGAAAATCAGCAGCGCTGCCATCTGATGAAATTCGCCGAGTACAGGCGTGTCGGCCTGGGTTTGAGGATCGAATAGCGATGCCAGGGAATATCCCATCTGCGTGCCCACGACCTGTCCCGCGAGCGCCGGAGCCTCCATCAGGAAATTTGCCGCCAGTCCCAGCAGCAGCCCGATCAGCACCTCACTCAGCGCGATCCCGGCCCACGACCACGGATTCGCGGCCAGACGCACTGGTCCGCGCAGCGGATACAGCAGCAGCGTGATCACGAATGTCAGCGCCGCCTTCACCTGGGTGGGTATCGTCTTGCTGCCAAGGAAGGGGCAGAACACCATCAGCCCGGAAACCCGCGCGCCGGTGAACGTTGCAGCGGCAATCAACTGTTCGAGTGGCAAAGCATCCCTCAACTTTTGTCCTCTTCATTCGTTCTATGCGGCCAACCGCCGTCACCGGACGAACGGATGAAAGTCCGACAACACCTGCACGGCAAAAACGCTGAGCCGGCGCGTCATCCACGGCAACAGAACCAGCAGGGCGGCCGCCACGGCAAACAGCCGCGGCACCGTAGATACAGTCGAATCCTGCAACGAGGTCAGAACCTGCGCGATGTTGATGACCAGGCCAACGACCGTCGCGATGATCAGAAGCGGCGCTCCCAATAGCAGTGCCGTTTCCATGGTGTGACGCAGGATGGCAACAATGTGGTCCTCTCCCATGACTTCCTTCGCCTTCCTTCCTCAGGCCTCAAGCGAAACTCTTCATCAACGAACCGACTACCAGGTTCCAGCCGTCGACCATGACGAACAGGAGTAACTTCAGCGGAGTCGAAATAACCACCGGCGGCAGTTGCAACATGCCAATCGACGTCGTAATCGCGGCCACCACCAGATCGATCACCAGAAACGGCAGAAAAAGCGCCGCGCCTATCTGAAACCCGGTTTTTAATTCCGAAAGGATGTAAGCCGGCACCACGATTCTCATCGGGACATCTTCCGCTCGCGCAGGAGCTGGGACTTGAGCCAGTTCGAGAAACAGTCCGAGATCCTTTTCACGGATGTACTTCAGCATGAAATGCCGCAAGGGAGGCGTTCCCATTTCGACCGCTTCGAGTACAGGCACCTGGCCTTTTTCAAACGGCACCACCGCCGACTGGTAGATCGCAGTCCCCACCGGCTGCATGAGGAAATAGGTCAGCACCAGCGACAGGCCGATCAGCGTCTGGTTGCTGGGAGCGGTGGTGGTGCCCAGCGCCTGGCGCAGGAAGTGAAACACCACCAGCAGCCGCGCAAACGGAGTAAGTGCCACCAGCAGCGCCGGCAACAGGGTGAGCAGCGTCAGCAGCACAACGATATTCCACGGCACCGATCCGCCAGCCCCCGCAGGCGCCGTCCAGTTCAACCCGGACGCGTGCCGGGGACGCAGAGCGGTGGCCCACGCCGAATTGCCGCCAAGAATCAACGCCGCTGCGGAGAGAACCTGCTGCCAATTCACGGAGCAACCTCCTTGATCGCTGGAGTGACTGGCGACCGACCGAGTTCCGCGAGCAATATCAGCGACGAAGACGTTCCGCCAACTAAAAAGCGAAAGCTCTCGAACTCAATCACGGCGACAAAGCTCCGCTCTCCCAGCGGAACGGTTTCGGCCACTCGGAGCCGTTTCGGCGAATGCCGACCTATTTTCCGCGCATGCGCGAGAAGCGCTTGCAGCCATGCGGGGCCCGAAGCGCGTTCTTCGGTTTTTGCCTGCATTACGACGCAGGAATCTGGATTCTTCATGCCAACTCCGTCAGCCGCACCGCCAGGCGATTGCCCACCACCTCGAATTCGCTCCAGCCAATCAGTGTGCCGTTGACCCGCAGGGGTACGTCCCGCACAATTTGCCAGCCAGTTCCGACGATCGAGCCCAACTGCAATTGCAGCAGGTCGGCGGCCCGAAAATCCGGTACAAGAAGATCCACTGTCAGGTCGCACGGCAAGTGCATTAGGGGCTGCCAGCGTTCTTCGTCCAGTTCATTCGTCTCACCGCGATGAAACAGGGCAGCTTCCTGCGGCGCGGAAGCGCTTGCGGCGACAGCTGGGGACAAGGCGGCGGACATTGCTTTCTCACGTTCAACAGCAAGAATTAGGACAACGAAGAATTGGGGAGCAAGATACGTGCCGGAAGAGGAGAACGAAAGGGACGTGGAAAAATTCCGCAACTTCACGAATCCTTTGTATTCCGGCAGATTGCATCACGCATTTTCGGCGCGAATGATTAGAACATCATCACGCGACTTCCCAGCAGGATTTGAGATTGCCAAATTCTCATTAGAGGGATCTCAGGGACCGAGGCTCCGCGGCGCCCATCTTTCCCGTCGGAGCCTCTCATGTCTTCGTTATTGTTTGAGTGCAATTGTGTCCTGCGTGATCTGATCGAATGTGGTCACCGCCTTGGCGTCGGCTTCATACCCGCGCTGGGCCACAATTAGCTTGGCGAACTCAGTGGCTATGTCGACATTCGAAAGCTCTAGCGCGCCGCCGGAGAGGGTTCCGCGTCCTCCCGCCCCGGGAACGCCCACCACCGGCTGACCGGAGGCAAGCGTCGGACTGAAATCGGTATTGCCATCCAGTTGCAATCCATTCTGGTTCGCAAAGGAAGCCAGCGCGATCTGCCCCAGCGCCTGCGTCTTGCCATTGCTGAACGAGCCGCTGATGATTCCATCCGATCCGATCTGAAAACTCTCCAGGGTCCCGCTGCTTGCTCCATCTTGATTCGCCGAGGACGTCGTGCTGGCTCCGGCTACCTGCGTCAGCAACGGAGTCGTCCCATTCAGCACGTTCCAGTTGAACGTCATGTTCGACGCCCCATCGCCCAGCCCATTGATCGCAATCGGAGTCGTATTCGTCGCATTGCCACCGGAATCGGTCGCGCTGGTCAACACGCCGTTGCCGTTAAAATTGAGCGTACCTGTTGCCAACACTCCGCTTTGCGCAACTCCTCCCACTGGATTTAAATCAGCGGCAGGAATCGAAACACTGTAACTCCACGTGTTCGAAGCCGTTTTCGTGAACGTCACTGTCAGCAGATGCGACCCACCGAGAGAGTCGTAGATCGTTACCGGAGGCGACGTATAGCTGTCGCCGAGATTCGCCGAAGCGTCGAGATTCGTGGCCAACTCCACGTTCTGCGTCTGCGACGGCGGGCTGATGGTTCCCGCCCCCATCTGCAGCGGTACCAGCCCGCTGCCCTGGTTCACCACTCCGTTCACCGCCGGATATCCCATCACCTGCTGCCCCTGAGGGGTCACGAGATAATCGTTGTCATCAATGGTGAAGTCGCCGGCGCGCGTGTAGCTGGTCACCCCGTTCTGCTCCACGACAAAAAATCCGCCGCCCTGAATCGCAACATCGGTAGGAACCCCTGTGGAACTGACGCTGCCCTGCGTGAACAGGGAAGGCATGGCTCCCACTTGCGTCCCCGCACCCACCTGTATCGGATCTCCCGAGCCGGTGCTCCCGATATTCTGGTAAAACAAGTCGCTGAACAGCGTGACCTGCGCCTTGTATCCGGTGGTGTTCTGGTTGGAAAGATTGTTGGCGACTGACGACAATGCGGTCGATTCGGCCGTCAATCCGGAGAGTGGAATAGAAAAATTGGGCATTAGAAAACTCCTTGTACGGAATTGAAGAACGGCGGAATCGCCGAGCGGACACTCGCTGGGCCTGTACTTGCCGGAGCGCCGCCTGGGACTGGCATTGCGCGGGTAGCCTGAGGCGCCTGCTCCACGGTTCGGGTCGACGGATTCGCAATGTGTTGTGTTCCTCCACCACCCGAGCCCGAACCTCCCGTGCCTGCACTGGAGGGAAGATTCTGCTGCAGCAACTGCTCGATCGAGGTCACTTCAGTCAACTCGCTGAACTGCGCCAGCTGTCCCACAAACTGTGAAGGGTCCATCGGATTGAGCGGATCCTGGTTCTGCAGTTGCGCTACCAGCAACTGCAAGAACATGTTGTTCAAAGTTTGCGAATCCGGTACGCCGTTCGTCGAGTTATCGGAACCGCCGGACGAACGGGTATCGGCTGCCCGGAGAAACACCGGAGTCATGGAAGAGATGTTCATCGACATTACCCTCCTTCACGCCAGAATGCTGATGCTCGCTCCGCCGCTCAGCGTTCGCGGGCCGGCCATAGATGCGGGTCCGCCAGAAGTATCGCGCCCACTCTCGACATATGCGGGCGATGATGGATGAACCGGAGATCGAAACCCGCCCGACCGCGCGTCGCCTTGGGACTGAGCCTGCGTCGAAACTCCCAGCCCGTTCGTGAAGCTAACCTGACTCAATCGCAGGTTTTGCTGCTGCAACAAATTCGCAATCCCCGGAAGATCATTCGTGAGCAGCGAGTGCAGGTCGCCGCGTTCGCTGCCAATCACTACTCCCACATCCGTCGCATGAACAACCGCCCGCACCTCGACGCTGCCAAAGGCTGAAGTGTTCATGCCAATTTTCATCTCCGCTTGCGTCGCCCGATTCAGGATCTGCGCGACCTGCACGGACCCCGTACCGGGATTCGCAATAAGCTCGGTTGCACTCGCCGAAGACGACGGAACTCTCCCCGGCTCCATGCTCGCGGGGGTATTCGTACCCGTGTTGTCGGTTGACGCGCGAGCTATGGCTGCACTTGTCAAAGTATTTCCAATGGCGGTGCTCGAGGATGCTGCTGCCTGAGCCGACGTGGGCTGGGGAAAGGCCGCTGGACTCGCCGGCTGATTGGCTTCTCCATCGCCGCTCTTGCTGTTCATTGCCGGCGAATCATTCATTTCCGGGGCATCCCCGCTTTTGTGCCTGCCGGGGAGATCATTTGTTTTGCTCGTCGCTGGATCGCGACTTGAACTCGCGGATTGCTTGGTTTCCGTTTGCGGGTCGGGCGGTTGGTGAGTTGGCGCCGCTACCTGGGCTGGGCTCCCAGCTTTCGGCGCTTTTGAACTGGAGAGACTTGCCGGTATCCCAGAGAACTCTGCGAAATTCGCATCCGCTTTCGGTGAAGCTGTCACCTTCGAAATTCCGCTTTTTGTCGCAGGCTTTTGTGCAGATACCGGCGTGGCTGCCGTTCCGCTTGACTCCTCTGCGGCGGCAGATGCGAGAACCGCGGCAACACCCTGCAAAGGCTCAGGGGAAGTTGCATTGTCTGATTGCGCTTTGCCTTGCGTTCCAATCTCGATTGCTTGCAGAGGTTGGGCCGAATTGGCTGCTCCGGTCCCATGCGGCTCACCGGAACTCTGCCCAACGTGGATGGCCGTTTGCTGTTGGTTCTCCAACTGCGTAGACGAATTCACACTCGCTGCGTGCGGAGACTCGGAGTCGGTTAGAAAAATCTCTGACCCGAGCGCTGGTGCGGCTGCATTTGCCGTCGACGGGTCGCCGCTTCCTGCGCTCACCGCCTGTGGATTCGATGCAGTTGATACCCGAGGATTCGCGCTCTCCATAGAAAACTGTCCAGACAAGGAGTTGTGAGTTGCGTCCACGCACTCGCTGGAAGCCGCAGGTTCTAACGATCCCCCTGTCTCAACTCTCTCTGGGTGTGCTTTAGAAGAGTTTGCGTGAGCCTCGGTGTCGAAAGCATCTGAACTAATTAGCCCATTCTCGTCCTTAAGTCCTGTCGGCGGCGCTGCCGCGATTGGTTCTATCCCGGTATTCGCCGTTGAACTCGGCCTGGTAGCCAGGTCGCGAGCGCCGCCCAGGCTGGCGTTTATCGCGTTGTCAGAGGGTGTGGAAAGAGTACCTCGAATTAGACCATCGGACGCATCCGCCGGAGATGCGGCGGGAATGTGCAATGAGACAGGATTCTGTCCAGTGGTGTTCTTTGCTGGCGCGCCTGTTGGTAGCGAATCATGCCTGTTCTCCGTCTTCGCACGACTTACACCTCCAACCTTCGATTTTCCAAACACCTGATCACCACCGGCCGAGCTAACGTCGCTTCCAGCCTCGTCCACCGCCACCTGGTCGGTGAGCGTGGACTTGCAGAGATCCGCGAAGCTGCTTCTACCGGCTCCCGCTCCCAAGCTCCCTCGGCCCACGTCGGAAACGCTTTTCATCGCCAAAGCACCGAATTCGTGAACGGCCACCATGCCTGAATTCCAGTCGCTGGTGATATTGCACCCGGTGTTCCAGGACGATTGCACTTCGGTCCGCGCTGGCTAACTGCCGCGCAATGAAGAAGGTCTCAACTTTTCCGATGAATCTGAGGATGACCGCAAGTGTTTCTGCTAGGCAAACGCTGCCGTGGAGACTGGGCAGAATTTATTTAGGGTTTCGGTAAGCCCGCCGGAGCAGGAACAAGTCATCACTCTCCTGCTGCTCCCGCCGTGCTGCCTCCCGTTCATACTCCCGCCACCGGTAATCGCGCAGTCGCTCCAGAATTTCCCGATCGCGGCGGGCAATTCGATACGCAGCCTGCGCCTGATCGCGGGCTTTTTGGGCATGTGCTAATTCCGCCACCAATAGATGTCCCGCTGCTAACCGGACCAATTCCTGCTGCGCTAAAAACAGAACTTCGGCCGCTGTCGTTCCGGAACTCAACTGGGAAGCGCGAGTTCGTCCAATTTGACGGAGTTGCTCTCGCAATTCGGCAATGCGCTCGATGACGCTGCGTACCCTCTCGTTCGCCACGCGCAGCTCGATTTCCTGCCGACGCTCCACGTTTCGCCTGTACGACAGCACCGGGTCGAACGGGAAGTGAAATGCCATAACTAGCTCGGAAAGGCCAACAGCTTCTGAACGCTCTCGTTCAATGGGGCCGATTCCATTGGGCCTTGGGCGAGAAAGCGCTGCAGATCGGGCACCAGCCGTACTGCCTGATCAAGTGTGGCATCGCTGCCTTTCTGGTACGCTCCGATACGAATCAGGTCTTCCGACGCGGCATACGCAGCCAGCAACCGCCGTAAACCCTGTGCCTTCTCCATTTGTTGCGGTGAGACAACAGTTGGCATCAAGCGACTGATACTGTTCAGCACTGCAATCGGCGGATACTGACTCTTCACCGCGAGCCGGCGGTCCAGCATGATGTGCCCGTCCAACAGCGCCCGGGCTGCATCCACCAGCGGATCCTGCTCGTCGTCGCCCTCCATCAACACCGTATAGAATGCGGTGATGCTGCCATTCCCGAATCTTCCCGCACGTTCGATCAGCCGCGCCAGCATGGCAAAGCAGGACGGGGTATAGCCTTTCGCCGTAGGAGGCTCGCCAGCCGCCAGCCCAATCTCGCGCTGGGCCATAGCCAGCCGCGTCAGGGAGTCTAGTACCAGCAGCACGTTCTTGCCTTGCGCACAAAAATATTCCGCGATTGTTGTGGCGCCCAGTGCGGCGCGGATCCTCAGCAATGGAGACTGGTCGGACGTCGAAACCACAACGACCGCGCGCCGCAGGCCTTCTTCGCCCAAAGAGTTATCCAGAAACTCGCGCACCTCGCGGCCACGCTCTCCCACCAGCCCGAGGACGGTGAGATCCGCTCCTGTGTTACGACACATCATGCCGATCAGCGTGCTCTTGCCCACGCCGCTGCCGCCGAAAATTCCGACCCGCTGTCCGCGGCCACAAGTCAAAAATGCGTCCACGGCGCGGATACCGCAGCCGATCGGCTCACGGATCCGGACCCGTTCCAGCGGTAAGGGCGCGGATGCATCCAGGACGCGGTATTCACGACCGCGGTAGCCGCCACAAGAATCCAGCACACGTCCACTGCCATCGAGAACTCGCCCCAGCATGTCCTCGCCCACACGCAACGTGGCCCGCTCCCCCCAACTCATCACCCGGTCCCCATACCGCACGCCACGAGGCATATCGAGCGGCATCGAGAGCACGGTCGTCCCGCGGAAGCCCACCACTTCTCCCGCCATCTGCTGTCCGCGCGCATTAATCACATGGCAGGTATCTCCAACCGAACTGAATGGACCCTCTGACTCAATCAGGGAGCCGGACACCTGAGTGACTCGACCGTGCCAGCGCAATGAAGAACGGGATTCGAGCCGCGCAAAATATGGAAATAGAAGCTTCGCTTCTCTCATCCGCTTCCTCCCGGACGCGCCGCCAGCAGATCCATCAGCCCCTGCTCAATCTCCTTCAACTGCACCTCGAGTCCTAGTTCGGTGCTTCCCATGGAAGTCTGCAGAATGCAACGTCCCGACTCGAGCGCCGGATCTTCCTGTATCTCAGGAACGTTCGCCGGATCCATATGCAGAGAGAAATAATGGCGCCAGTCTGCCGCCAGCTGCGGATTGACCACGAGCAGAACACCAGTCGCTGCTTCGATGTTTTCCACCGCGACCCGCACGATGCCCGCCAACAGCATGGGGTCGACCTGCGCCTCGCGATGCAGGATTTTCCGCGCGATCGCCAGAGCCAGCTGCACCACTTCACCTTCCACTTTCTCGTAATACCTGGCTCGCTCTTGCCGGAACCCCTCAAGAGCCGCGGCGATTCCGGCGCGCTCCCGCTCCAGTTGCTGTTCCCATTCCTTCCGCGCTTGCGCAACGCCCTCCTGTCGGCCCGTTTCCCGCGCTCGCATCTCGCGGGCCGCCCAATCGCAATCGGCTTGAGGCTCTTTCGAAGCGTAAGGCACAGATGCGGCTTGAGGTCCGTTCTCGCGATTCAGTTCTGGATACTGAAACGCGAGAGGCTGCATTCCATCTCCAGGCCTTGCCGTTTCCGGAATGCGGGCGCGGCTAGGCAATGTACTCATCTTCTCCCTCCGGCGATAAAGTCAGCTTGCCCTCGGCTTCCAGCTTGCGCGCGACCGCCACCGCTTCCAGTTGCGCTTTGTTGACGTCGCGCGATTTCACCGGACCCAGCACCTCCATGTCTTCTTTCAGCATTTCCACCGCGCGCGAAGACATGGACTTGAAAATGTAATTCTTCAATTCCTCGGAAGCGCCGCGCAGCGCCATGGCCAGCGTCTTCTTTTCGATCTGCCCCAGCAAATCGCGGATTCCCGCCTCCGGCACGCTTAGAAAATCTTCGAAGGTAAACATCAGATTGCGTATTGACAGAGCCAGCTTGGGGTCGTCTTTTTCGATTGCCTCAAGAATCGTCTTGCCCGTGGTGAGATCGAGCCGGTTCAGCAGGTCGGCAACGCCGCGCAGTCCCGCGTAAGCGCGCCGGCTCTGCTCACCCAGCGCCTCCAGCCGCTTGTGCAGGACCAGAGATACGCGCTGCGCCATCTCCGGCGAGAATTGGCGCAGCTGCGCCAGCCGTTTGATCGCTTCCGCCCGCAATTCTTCCGGCAGACGCAGCAGCAGCGCCGAGGCCTGCTTAGAATCGAGATGCGCCAGAATCAGCGCAATCGTCTGCGGATGCTCACCCTCGATGAACTTGGCGAGCTGCACCGGATCGGCCTTTTGCAGAGAGTCCAACTTGCTGGCGCTCATCTCCGCCGCCAGGGACACCTGCCGCAACAGATCACGCGCGCCTTCCTCCCCGAACGCCTTTACCAACAGCTTGTTGGCATATTCCGTTCCACCCTGTGCCAGGTACTCGCCGGTCAGCACCATACGGTCGAACTCCTCGAGCACGGCCAGCGCGGTTTCCGGGGAGACATATTGCAAGCCCGCAATTTCCTGCGTGATCTTCTCCACCTGCTCCTGGGGAAGATGCCGGTAAATCTGGCTGGCCGCGTCCTCACCCAGCACGACCAGCAGAATCGCCGCTTTTTGCAGCCCTACCGGAACTGCGCTGTTGTTTGTCACGGCTGCCCCTGACGCACCCAGCTTTCAATCAGCTTGCTAGCCGAAACAGGTTCGTTTTTCACCTTATCAGTGAGCACACGCTTCAGCTGAATGGCCCGCTGATCATTGCTTCCGCCCTGTCCTCCCGTCTGCGCTGCATGGGGCAACACTGTCCCAGGAATCTCCAATGTTCCTCCCTCCACCGGAGCAAGCGCCGCCGAAACTTTTCCCGGCAGCTGGCGGAATGCCGCCAGCGCCTGACGTTTTACCGGACCGAGCACCAGCAGGTACACCACCAGGAACAGCGCCGCCAGCCCGGCGTATCGCATCATCCATGACCAGGGCTCGACCAGCCGCCGCAACCGCTCGACCTTGCCCGGAGGAGGCAGTTCTTCGGCCGGCGCTGCCTGAAACGAGAGATTCTCGACCGCTAGCACGTCGCCGCGCTGGGCATCGACGCCGATCGCCGCTCGCGCCAATTCTTCAATGGTTTTCATTTCTTCCGCAGTGCGCTTGCGCCGCGTCGTGGTGCGCTTGCCCGCCTGCTCGGACCCCTCCATCGCGTCATCCACCAGTACAGCAGCGGCGATGCGGTGAATTCTTCCCGGAGGCTCGACCTCGTGCCGCAGCGTTTTGCTCACCGCGTACGTGGTCGAATCCGAACGGGAATTCGATTGTTCTCCCGCCGCCGCACTTGCCGGCGGAGAAGCTTTTCCCGACGGAACATTGCTGGCCGTTCCGGGAACTCCGGCAGCCGCCGGCCCGGTCGAACTCTCCTCGGAGTGTTCCTGCGTCAAGGTTGCTGTGGTTTTCGGATCGTAGGTCTCCTGCGTATCTTCACTGGTGCCCAGCTCGTATTCGACATGAACGCTGGCGCGCACGTGGTCCGCTCCAACCACTGGTGTCAGCGTCTGGACCAGCGTCCTGGAAAGCTCCTCATCGAGTCCATACGGACCGTGACTTCTGGGTCCATCGCGCCCATGCAGCAAGGGAGTATTGCTGTCGGCGTCGACGACCGTCACGTTCTCCGGGCGCAGCCGGTCCACGGCGCTCGCCACCAGCTGTGGAATCGCCTGCTCCGCCTGCTCCGACAATCGTCCGGCGCGCGTTCTTACAATGACCGCCGCTTTGGCCTCGTGCTGCTGTTCGGTAAAGAGCGATTCCTGCGGCAGGACCAAATGCACGCGCACGGCCTCAACTTCGCTCAGGGTGCCCAAGGTGCGCTCCAGCTCTCCTTCGAGCGCCCTCTGATAGTTCACTCTCTCGGAAAAGTCCGATCCGGCCCAATTGGGAGTGTCGAACAGTTCGAAGCCCATGCGGGCGCTGCGCGGCAGACCCGCGGCCGCGGTCTCCAGGCGGCTAAGGTCCAGCTTGTCTTCAGGAACCTGCAGGTTGCCCTCGGGAGAAATCTGGTACGCAATGTTCTTCGCTGCCAGCCGAGTGGCCAGATTCTGCGCCTCCTCGGGACGCAGACCCGAATAGAGCGTCACATACTTCGGCTGTCCCATCAGCGCCACAAAGAGCCACAGCGTGCCGGCGACCAGTACGATACCGGCTGCCAGTCCCAGCCGCTGCTGCAGCGTCAGTCCCTTGTAGAACTGCGCCAAGCGCTGCGCCACGTCGTTCAAATTTTGCGGAGTCTTCGCCGCCATCACCATTAAACCGCAACTTCAATTTCGCTTTGCCGCCTCAGAACTGCATGCTCGAGATCTGCTGGTAAGCCGAAATGATTTTGTTACGCACCTGCATCATCAGCTGAAAACTCAGGTCGGCTTTCTCTACTGCAATCATCGCGCTGTGCACATCGGCGCCGTTCCCCCCGAGGATGCCTGCGACCTTTGTCTCCGCTTGACCCTGCAACTGATCGAGGTCGTCGATCGCGCTATGCAGCACGCTCGAAAATCCTGGACCCTCGCCTTTCTCTGCTTGGAGAGCGGCCGGTTCGGCCTCGGCCGGCAAAATGCGAATGGAAGAAATGGAATTCATGTGCTATTCCCCTGTCTCAACGCGTGCGCCCAAAATCTCCGTGCAGCTCAACTCAAAATCTGCAGCGACTGTTGAATCATGCTTTTTGTGGCCTGTACAGCCGCGGCGTTGAGCTGGTAGGCACGTACCGCGCTCAATAAGTCGGTCATCTCCATCACCGGATTCACATTGGGATACGTCACATACCCTGCTGCATCCGCATCCGGATGTCCCGGCTCGTAGCGTCGCGGCAGCGGGGACATATCCTCCGCTACCCGCTCCACGGTGACTCCCATGGGACGAAGCCGGTGGCTCTCCGTTCCGGCCAGCAGCAGCGGAAACTGCGGCCGATGCGCACGAAATACCACCAACTGCCGCCGGTACGGCCCACCTTCGACGGCATGCGTTGTTTCGGCATTTGCCATATTGGCGGACACCACTTCCGCCCGCCAGCGCTCCGCGGCGAGCGCCGAGCCGCTCACCTCCAGCATGCCAAACAGGTTCATGACGAACTGCCTCCCGAACTGATCGCTTCTGCCACCAGATGGAACTGGTCTTTTAGCAGGGCCACTCCTAGGTTGAACTTCATCTGGGTATCAGCCAGCAGCAGCGTCTCGCGTTCCAGGCTGACATTGTTTCCATCGGGACGCTCCATCAACCCTCGTACGGTATGCACCGCCGGCGTGTACGACCCATACTGGAGCGTGGCTCCCCGGGCATTCGACTGCTGGGCCTGTGCAGTCGCGCGTTCGAGTTCCGCATGGAAATTCAGATCGCGGGTGCGGTATCCGGGCGTGTCGATGTTCGCCAAATTTGCCGTGACCAGCTGCGCGCGCGCCACATCGACATCGAGGAAGCGTTCCAGAGCGTCGGTCAGCGGACTGTCAATCATGGACATACGCGTTGCACTCCGGCAGCCCATAGCTGCGAATCTTATTGCGTACGGTGCGCAAACTCACCCCCAGCAGCGCCGCGGCGCGCGAGCGGTTTCCGCCGGTCGCTGCCAGCGTCATTTCGAAGAGTTTGCGCTCCGCTTCGTCCAGCGAAACTCCCGGCCGCAGCGCCGCATCCACGGGAATGTCTTGAGCCTGCTGCGCACTCCACTCCATTTCGGCCAGCGCCTCGCGCCCGATGTCCGGACCCGGAGCCAAGGCCACGGCCCGCCGCACGCAGTTGGCTAATTCCCGGACATTGCCCGGCCAGCCGTGCTGTTCGAGCGCCACGAGAAATTCTTCACGGAAGGGGATCGCTCGTCCAGTGGGTCGGTACAATCCGGCAAAGTAGTTGGCCAGTTCGCGGATATCTTCTTTTCTCTGCCGCAACGGCGGCAACCCCAGGGGAATGACATTGAGCCGGTAATAGAGATCGGCGCGGAAGGTTCCCGCGCGCACCATTTCGTTCAGCTTGCGGTTGGTGGTGGCAATCACCCGCACATCGACCTGCATGCTTCGCGTATCGCCCAGGCGATCGAACTCCCGCTCCTGCAATACCCGCAACAGTTTCGGCTGCAGCGGCAGCGGCATCTCGCCGATCTCGTCGAGCAGCAGGGTCCCCCCGTTTGCCTGCTCGAATTTCCCCGGTTTGGCGCTGCTGGCCCCGGTGAACGCCCCCTTGGTATGGCCAAACAGCTCGCTCTCCAGCAGATTCTCCGGAAACGCGGCGCAATTCACCGCCACAAACGGACGCTCGCGGCGCGCGCTCAGGCGATGAATCAGGCGCGCCACCAACTCTTTTCCCGTGCCGCTTTCGGCCTCGATCAGAACATCGGCCTCGGTGCCCGCTGCCTGCCGCGCCCGCTCCAGCGCCCGCAGCCACAGCGGTGCGTGTCCAATCAAATTTCCATTGGCCTCTGCGTTCGGACGCGCCGAAGCGAGAATGCGCTCGGCCGCCCGTTCCAACTCTTCAAAGGCCACGGGCTTGACCAGGTAATCGCAAGCTCCATCCTTCATCGCCGTCACCGCATCCGGCACGCTGCCAAAAGCAGTCAGCAGAATCACCGGGGTGCTCGGCGCAACTGCCCGCACCTCCCGCATCAACCAGAAACCGTCCGCTCCCGGCATGCGTATGTCGGTTACGACCAGCGCATGCTGCCCTCGCCGGAACTTTTCGATTGCCTCGATCGCGCATGCCGCAGTTTCTACCCTCCAGCCTCGCCGCCGAAACCGCGCCTCCAGTGCCGCTCGCATCCCCGCATCGTCATCGACAACCAGCACCCGGCTCATGACGCGCTCTCCCCAGGCGCTTCGTTCGCCAGCAGCGGCAGACTCAAACTGAATTTCGCCCCGGCTCCCGGACGGCTGCTCACCCCGATACTTCCACCATGCTGCTCGACAATCTGGCGGCACACGGCCAGACCCAGCCCCGGCCCCGAGCGTGTGCTGAATCCCGGCACAAAGATCTGGCCAAGATCGTTCGCCGCAATTCCCGGACCAGTGTCGGCTATCTCCATCAGGGCCGACCCTCCATCGGCCGAAGCCTTACCTGCGATGCGAATCCACCCGCCGCCCGGCATGAAGCTGATGGCATTCAAGACCAGGTTCGACAAAACCTGCTGCAGGCGATGACGGTCCCCCATCATCGATACTCCCTGCAGGGAATTTCGCAGCAGGATCTGAACCCGATGTTGCCGCGAAAGCGGCGCAAAGAAATCACGCGCCCAGGTCAGCAGATCCCCCAGTTCCACCGCCACTTTGTTTCCCGGCGGAGAACTATGAAACTGCAAAACATTGTTCACCGTGACCGACAGCGATCGCAGCCCGGACTGAATCCGCTCCACCCAGGACCGGCACTCCGCTGCCAGCGCACTCTCGGCCAACAACCCCGCGAATAGCTCCAGGCTCGCCAGAGGGTTCCGGACCTCGTGCGCCAGCAATGCCGTAATCTCGGCCAGCGCCTGATCCCGCTCCAGCCGCGCCTGCGCCTGTTGGAGGCCCTTGCGCTCGCTCACGTCCCGCACAATGAATACCGATCCCGCGCCTTCCCCGAGTGGCGCTGGCCGCAGGGCCAACCAACGACAGCCCTGCGCCTCGCCGGCAATCTCCTGCTCCTGCTCGTCTTCCTGCTCACGATCTCTCACCTTCAACAGCAAGTCCCGAATCTCAGGTCGGAGTGAATCCAAGGTCTGGGCGGCGCATTCCGGGCCCACACCGGCGCAGAGCCCGAGCAACCGCCGCGCCTCCGGATTCGCGTGCGAGATGCTGTCGCCCCTCACCACCAGGACCCCGCAGGGCAGCTTCTCCAGAATGTGATCCAGATCCCGCCGCATGCGGAGGTTTTCTTCCAGGCTCCGCCCCAGATCCGAGTTGCTGGCCTCCAGTTCCTTGCGCAGACGCGCGACCTCTGCCCGTAACAGCCCGTACGATCGCTCCAGCGAATGCGCCGCTTCGGAAAATGAGCTGAACGCCCGCTCCAGGATTTCGCTCTCCACTGCAACCCCATTCCCGCCCATGACTGCAGCAAGGGCCGTTATGTCGTCTGACGCAGAAAGCGGGCTGGGCAAGGTGGTCATAGCTGTAGGCAAGATTTGCACGGGACGTGCCAAGGGAGCCGGTTTCCGATTAGATGTTGCTTAAGGAACATGCCGGACTGCTTCGGTTCCCGCGCCAAAGTGCGTAAAGTAGAGATGCTCCGGGCCAATCGTGTCCTCCGCCTGCGCCAGGATCGACGCCCGCTCCATCACGTGCTGCAACTCGCGTACGTTGCCCGGCCATGCATGCCGTTCCAGCATCTCGCCGGCCTCCGGGCTCAGCCGCGGACAGGGCCCATCCAGCGCTTCCGCCATGCAGGCCAGAAAATGTTTCGCCAGCGGGATGATGTCCTCGACACGCGCCGCCAACGGTGGCATCTCGATCGGGAAAGCCGCCAGCCGATAAAAGAGATCCTCGCGAAACCTGCGCGCGGCGACGCTGCGCGCCAGATCCACGTTGCTCGCCGCCACCACCCGCACATCCACGCGCGTCAGTTCTGCCGATCCCAGCTTCTGCACTTCTTTTTGCTCCAGAAAGCGCAGCAGCTTGGCCTGCATGCCCAGCGGCAGCTCACCGATCTCATCCAGAAACAGCGTTCCTCCCTGCGCCGCGGCGATTCTTCCCATCTGCGTCTGCACCGCGCCGGTAAATGCTCCGCGGGTGTAGCCGAATAATTCCGATTCCAACAATGTTTCCGGGATCGCCGCGCAATTGACCACGACCAGCGGACGTGCCGCGCGCGAGCTCAACCCATGCAGCGCCCGGGCCACCAGTTCCTTGCCCGTCCCCGTCGGCCCGGTGACCAACACCGTTGTGTTACGAGCCGCCACTAATCGCACCAGCCGGTACACTCGCCGCATGGCCGCGCTCCTCCCGATCATTGCGGGCAGTGCCTCGGCTTCGGCATCGGTTCCGGCAGACGATGGGCCCTCGGAGGCAGGTTTCGAGTCCTGGTCTACCTGCTCCGTTTTCGGATCGAGCAGCACGACCTGGATCTGTGGAAACCTCCGCTGAATCACGCCTACCAGTTCGCCGCTGTCGAGATCGGGCAGAGCGCGGTCCAAAAAAATCACCTGGCACTCTCCCCGCTCCAGCTTCATCAGCGCGTCCGCTCCGCCCATTACGTGCTGGACCTTGCGGCAGCGCCCGCGCAGCCGTTGCAGCACCTGCTCACGCACCGCAAAATCCGGACTGGCAATCAGCGCATCCGACGAAGCTGGAAACGACACTGGCGCGAACAACGATCTTGACAAGCTCATATCCCATCTCCATCCCCGGCCGCCGGAACATAGTCGGCCGCTTGCACCGGACCTTGCAGCGGCACCCGCACCGTCGTCTTCTGCCATCCAGCCAGCCGCGTGTTCTCGACCGCAGCGCCCATTTGTTCCCAGGCGGCCGCCGCCACAAGCAATCCCAGTTCCGCACGCGACAGCGACCCCGTTTCCGCTCGTTCCCCTTCCCGCCACTCCAGCATCAGCCATCCATCGCTGTCGTCTCTGCTCGATGTCATTCGGACTTCGCTACCCGGCCAGGCCAGACTCACCGCGGACTCAACTTGGCGGAAAATTGTGGCTGTCAGTCGTTGCCGGTCCGCTCTGACGTGAATCGGCGGACCACTCTGCAGGAAAAGCGTGCCCCCACGGCTCACCGCCACCGGACGTATCTCCTCGACAATCTCAGCCACAACATCCTGCAGGACCAGCACCTCCCCGCGGCCGGCAATATCTTCTTCCATGTCCACTATCTCCCGCAGCGCTTCCACCAGCAGTCGCATGCGGGAAGTCAGCTGCAATCCCGCCTCGAGAGCGCGCAGGTAATGTTCCACGCTGCGCTTGCCCACCAGTCCCAGTTCGAGCGAGCATTGCAACCCGGTCAGCGGCTGGTTGAGCGCGTGCAGCAGATGCGCCATCGGACTGCGCTCCTTCACCCCCGACTTTTCCCGCACCAACTGCAAGCCCGTGCTGCTCATATCCGTACCTCAGCCCCAGCGCTCAGTTTGTAACCCACCCCGCGCGCGGTATGAATCAGCTTTCGTGGATATCCGTCGTCGATCTTTCTTCTGAGGTAGTTGATATAGACGTCAACCACATTCGTCGTCGTATCGAACGTGAGATTCCACACGTGCTCGATGATCATCGCTCTCGTCACCCGCCGCCCCGCGTTCTGCATCAGGTATTCCAGCAGCGCGAACTCGCGCGTGGTAAGCTCGATTCGCCGCCCGCCGCGCTCCACGCGGTGTTCCATTCGATCCAGCTTCAAATCATCGACCTCCAGCACCGAGCCCGACGGCTGATGGCTCCGCCGCAAAAGCGCCCGTATGCGCGCCGAAAGCTCACTGAACGAGAACGGCTTCGCCAGATAGTCGTCCGCTCCCGTGTCCAGGCATTCGACCTTGTCTTCAACCTTGTTGCGCTGCGTCAGCACCAGCACCGGCAGGCTGGGCCGCTGTTGCCGGATATGCCGCAACACGCTGATCCCGTCCAGGTTCGGCAAGTTCAGATCCAGTACCACCAGGTCATACTCGTTCCCAGCCGCTGCCGCCCGCGCCTGCGCCCCATCTCCCAGAACATCAACCCGATAGTTTTCTGATTCCAGACCTTGGCTGACGAACTTCGCCAGTGCCGCATCGTCTTCCGCCATTAGAATTCGCATGAGCTGTCCTTAATCGAACAACCGATTCTAGTGAGAAGATCCTCAGGCGGAACCGGAAAGCGGTGCGCACCAAGGTGTGTAGTTCCTGAAAAGGAGCCCGGTTTCAAAAAGGGAGAGACTCGGCTCAGAAATCTCTGCCCTCCAGGAACCCCTCCGGCCAATTCCCCCCGCCCCTCTCCTGCAGAGATAATTTGGCATCCCCGGCTGTGCCCATCCGCACCGTCACGGGACGCCATGTTTTCTCTGGCGGCTGGAGCTTTCGTGCCGCAGTGGAACCAATCCGTGCTCAAGTCGCTGTTGCTGCCCGGAGGCGCGCTCCTGCTCGCCACCATCCTCCTTCTTGCCAGCCCTAGCATTGCCCTCTCAGCGCCTGCCATCACCTTCGGGCTCTACATCATCATCTTCGCCGGACTGTTTCTGGCCTGGCGCTTTCATTCCAGCCGCGTCTTTTTTGCGCTGCTCACTTTGCTGTTGGCCAACACCGCCATCGTCCAATTCTCATCCGGACACCTTCTTACCCCTGCGGCCCGCATCGCCCTCGCGTCGGCTGCGGCGCTCGTGCCCCTCAACTTCCTTGTGCTGGCCCTAATCCGCGAACGTGGATTCACCTCCGATGGCCTTATGCCGCTCGCCATTTCCCTCTTTGTTGAGTGCGTCGTCGTCACCGTGCTCTGCCGCGGCGCAGGAAATCGGCCCTTGCCCCGGCACCACGCCATCATTCCAGCTCCGCCTCTCCCGGGTTATCTCTGGGGAATGTTCGCAATCGCGTTTGTCATTCTGCTGGTTCGTTTCTGTTTTTTGCGCAAGCCCGTCGAAATCGGACTGCTCTGGTCGCTGGCCGCTTTCCTCCTCGCCCTTCGCTCCGCAGGACACGGCGCCATCGCCCTCGCCTACTTCGCCAGCGCCGCCCTGATTCTGGGATTGTCCATCGTCGAAACGTCTTACCTGCTCGCTTACCACGACGAACTCACGACTTTGCCCTCGCGCCGCGCCTTCAATGACGCAATCTCGCACATCGCACTTCCGTACTCCATCGCTGTCGTCGACATCGACCACTTTAAGAAGTTCAACGATACCTACGGTCACGATACCGGGGACGAAGTCCTGCGTCTGGTCGCCTCCAAACTTGCCCGCGTCACCGGAGGAGGCAAGGCCTTTCGCTGCGGAGGCGAAGAATTCAACGTCCTTTTTCCCGGGAAGACGACCGGCGATATCGTGGATCACCTGGAGCAGCTACGTGCGACCGTCGAGAGCGCCAGCTTCCGTTTGCGCGGGAACGATCGCCGCCAAATGCCCCGCGGACCCGATCGCCGCCAGCGCACTCGCCGTGTACCCAAAGGACACGCCATCCGCGAACTGCTGCGTGAAGAGGCACAGCCACAATCTCTATCCGTCACCGTAAGCATTGGCGTGGCAAGCTCTGGGTCCGACAGCGCGCGTCCCGAGCACGTCATCCAAGCTGCCGATAAAGCTCTCTACCGGGCCAAAACTGCCGGACGAAATCGCGTCGAAGTCGCCGGACCCGCCACCCGCCGCAAACGCGCCAAAGCCGCCGGCATCGCCTGATCTCAAACCCTTCCGCTCTTTGGTGGAAGTGGGGACTTCGCCAACTCTTGAATGGGTTTAGTCCCGGCTCTGCGCCTGGAAGGCGCATCCGAAAATCCAACCTTGCCGTCACTCTAATCATCTGAAACTAAGCTTTTTTTTGGAGGATTTCGAATGCCCCGCCGTTGTGCCATTTTGCAGGGACTTTGCCTCGTTTTGACCTTGGCTGGGTTAGCCCCGAACACCTTCGCCCAAGCTGCCCGCCATGTCTTCTATTTGGCGACCGGCAACACCATCACCACCTACGCTGTCAGCCCAGCCAACTTGGTGCCTACACAAGTTGGCACCCCGCTGACGATCTCCTCTGCCTCTTTCATCGGACCGATTACTCCGGCCCCCAACGATCACTTCATTTATGTGCAATGGCCAGACGCGAACGGTAACTTTTCGCTCTCCGTCTACGACACAGATGCCTCGGGTGTTCCCCAGAGCACTCCAGTGCAAACTCTTCCTGCATCGGGATGGCAGTTCCTGATTCATCCCAGCGACCAGTACGCCTACGTAATGCAAACCACGTCCGGTCAGCAGGGATACTCGGAGACCCTCTACCTCTACGACGTCGACCAGACCACCGGAGCGCTCACCCAGAATCCGAACATCCAGGGCACATACGGACCCGATTTCTACTACACCGAGTCTCTGGTCAGCTTCAATAAAGCGGGCACTCGCCTCTTTGACGATTGGAGCGTCAGTTTCGACCACGAGAACAATTACAACTACAGCGCCCGTTCAGTGAACACCTCCACCGGACAGTTGGGGCCCGATGTTGGAACCATCTTTGCCCCCAGCAACTTCGATGGAGTCGACGAAACTTATTTCACGCAAAACCTCATCCTCGACCTGCACAACGACGGCGGTGGGCCGCCATCGGTGCTTAACGTCTATCCTCTTCAGAAAAATCCCCAACCGCTATTTTCCTGCACGCAATCGATGCTTAACGCCTGCGGCGCCGCCTTCCATTACTGGATCAGCGTCGACCAAAAATATGTATTTCTCCCCGAGTCGAGTGACACCGTGATCGGGCAGATTGATGTTGCCAGTAAGCAAATCGTTCAGACGGATTCCATTCCGGCCAATCCGACACTCTATTTCAGTCCGGAAGACCGTCTCATCTATGGCGTCACGGGTCAGGGAGTGGTGCAGGTTTATCAGTTCAATCCCGCAAACGGAACAGTAGTGCCCGGAGGCTCCACCACCTTCAACTCTCCCGAAGGATACGAGTTATTCCCAGCCGTCCGCCAATAGCAGACTGCAGGGGCATCGTCACAAACTTGTGCTCCAAAGGTTCAGCAATCAGGAATCTGCTATTGCCGTTAAGGGAGTGGGCGTTCGTGTAATCTCGTTGCTCCAATGACTTTTCGAACGCTGCCTAATGTCTCATGGTGCAATTCACCAGGGAGGTTGACGAGCAGAAATAGCTATCGGCTCTGTTCAGTCTGGGCTGGTAACTGTCTGCGGTGGATGCGACAATAGGGTTTCCCATGAACTCATCTACGACTGCTGCTTTTTCGCCGGAGACCATCCGTCAGCATGGGCTTACGCCCGAGGAATACGAAAAGATCAAGCAGTTGCTGGGCGGCCGCGAGCCGACGCTGACCGAACTGGGAATCTTCAGCGTGATGTGGAGCGAGCACTGCTCGTATAAGTCGTCGCGCGTGCATCTGAAGCGGCTACCGACGCGCAGCAAGCTGGTGGTGCAAGGGCCGGGAGAGAATGCCGGCATCATCGACATTGGCGATGGATGGGCATGCGCGTTCAAGATCGAGTCGCATAATCACCCCAGCTTTATTGAGCCGTTTCAGGGAGCGACGACCGGGGTGGGTGGAATTTTGCGCGACATTTTCACGATGGGTGCGCGTCCGGTGGCGGTGATGGATTCGCTGCGGTTTGGGCCGATTGAAGCTTCCAAGGGGTTTGCCCAAAAGGAGCTTCACAAGAATCACTCGGTAATGGAGGGCGTGGTCAGCGGGATTGCGTCGTACGGGAATTGTTTTGGCGTTCCGAATCTGGGCGGAGAGACAAAGTTTGAGGCGTGCTACTCCGGGAATCCGCTGGTGAATGCGTTTGCGCTGGGGCTGGTGCGCAAGGATCAGATCTTCTACGCCAAGGCTGCGGGGGAGGGAAATCCGGTAATTTATGTTGGCGCGAAGACGGGGCGCGACGGGATTCACGGGGCGACCATGGCCAGTGAGGAATTCAGCGAGGCATCGGAGGCAAAGCGGCCGAATGTTCAGGTGGGGGATCCGTTCCTTGAGAAACTGCTGCTGGAGGCATGCCTGGAGGCTATGCAGACGGGCGCGATCGTGGGAATTCAGGATATGGGGGCGGCCGGACTGACCTGTTCCACGTGCGAAATGGGAGCGCGCGGCCAGGTGGGAGTGCAGATTGAAATGGATCGAGTGCCGCAGCGCGAGACGGGAATGAGCCCATACGAGATCATGCTGAGCGAGTCTCAGGAACGCATGCTGTTGGTGGCGCAGAAAGGACGGGAGCAGGAAGTGTTGCGCGTGTTCGAGAAGTGGGGACTCGACGCAGTGGAAGTCGGGAAGGTGATTCCCGAGAACATGATGCGGGTGCTGGAGCATGGGGAAGTTGTGGCGGAGATTCCAAATCCGGCGCTCACGGATGAAGCACCGTTGTATCGGCGTCCGCTGACGCGATGGGAGCCTCCGGTGGCACGAGAGATGCCGGAGACTGTTCGCTTGGCAGCATCTCAGGGGCTAAAGCCCCATTCCTCAGCTGAGTCAACCGGTTCGGCTGAAGCCGTGCCCTCCCCGAAATCGCCTGATTTTACAGGGCAATTGAGGCGGCTGTTGGCGAGTCCGAACATTTGCAGCAAGCGCTGGATATGGCAGCAGTACGATCACATGGTGCAGACCAACACAGTCGAAGCACCGGGAGCAGGTGATGCCGGCGTAATCCGCATCAAGGGATCGCAGCGCGGGCTGGCGATGGCGCTGGACGGCAACGGGCGCTGGTGCTATCTGGATCCGAAGCTGGGCGCGATGCATGCGGTGGCGGAAGCGGCGCGCAAAGTGGCATGTACGGGAGCGACTCCGGTGGGCGCGACAAATTGCCTGAACTTTGGGAATCCGGAGAAGCCACACATCATGTGGCAGTTCTCGCAAACCATTGATGGGATTACGAAGGCTTGCGAGGAACTGGAGGCGCCAATCACCGGGGGAAACGTCAGCTTTTACAACGAGACGCTGGGAGAGGGGATTTATCCCACGCCGGTACTGGGAGTAGTTGGCATTCTGGAAGATGTGCACAAGGCGGCAAAGATGCCCTTTGCGTCGGCGGGACACACGGTTGTGCTATTGCACGCGGGCGAGGCTGCAGATATGACCGATGTGGAGAGTGAGTTCGGCTCATCGGAATACGCCAAAGAAATTCTGGGCGCGGTCTGGGGGTATCCTCCGGAACTGGATCTGGAGAAAGAGGCAGGGCTGCAGAAAGCCGTGATCCAGATGGTTCAGGAGGGCCTGGCGGCGTCGGTGCACGACTGCAGCGAAGGCGGGCTGGCGGTGGCGCTGGCGGAGATGGCGTTTGCCAACAATATCGGGGCACGAGTGAATGTTAAGGCGAATGGCTTACCTCTGGAATTTGTGTTGTTTGGCGAAGACGCGAGCCGGATCATGATCGCGTGCGACCCTGCCCATGCGGCGCGAATCAAAGAAGTAGCGGGGAAAAACGGGGTGTCAGCGGACGTCGTCGGGCAAACCGTTCCCGGCGATTTAGAGATTTCGATCGATGGCCAGGCGGTGGTATCGGCGTCGGTTGCCGAGCTGAGCGAGGCATACGAGTCGGCACTGGAGTCGGCGTTGAAAGCGGATCAAGAACTGGTGGCGGCGGACTGAAAATGGCTGGTGGTCGCTAAAAGCAGATTCCTCGTGTTCGCGTCGCTCAGGTTGGAACGACGAATCGCGGACCGGGGGTAGGGTTAAGGGCCAACATGGTGAAATCGGACAAATTCCATGACGAGTGCGGGGTAGTGGCAATCTTCGCCCATGCTGAGGCGGAGAAGCTTGCCTACCTGGGGCTGCATGCTCTTCAGCATCGCGGGCAGGAGTCGGCGGGCATTGTTAGTTCGGACGGAATGATCTCGCGCGTCCACAAGGCCATGGGGCTGGTGGCGGACATCTTCACGGAAGATGTGCTGGCACAACTGCGCGGCACGCTGGCCATCGGGCACACTCGCTATTCGACAGCGGGCGATTCGGCCCTGTTGAACGCGCAGCCCATCCTGGTGCAGTCGAACAAGGGTGCGATTGCGGTGGCGCATAACGGAAACCTGGTCAACGGGATGCAGGTCCGGGCACGTCTGGAGAGCCAGGGATCGATTTTCCAGACCAACAGCGATACGGAAGTGATCGTGCACCTGATAGCGCTTTCGAAAGAGCAGACGCTGCCGGAAGCGATGGCGGATGCACTGCGAAGGGTAGAAGGCGCGTTTTCGCTGGTGATGATGAGTAACGACCGGATTTTTGCGGCACGGGATCCGCGGGGATTTCGTCCGCTGGCAATGGGGCGCATTGTGGCTCCGGACCAGAAGCGAGACACGATTGTGTTTGCGTCGGAGACGTGCGCATTTGATCTGATTGGGGCCGAGTATGTGCGAGAAGTGAAGCCGGGCGAGTTGATCGTGGTCGGCCCGGAGGGAATTACATCGCGCTTCTATTCGACGGCGGCTCCGCAATCGAGCTGCATCTTCGAACATGTGTATTTTTCGCGTCCAGACAGCATGGTTTTCGGGCGCGCGGTGCAGACCAGTCGCGAGCAATTGGGCCGGGAACTGGCGATCGAGGCACCGGTCGAAGCGGATCTGGTGGTGCCGGTGCCGGATTCGGGGGTTACGGCGGCCATGGGGTATTCGGCCGAGAGCGGGATCCCGTTCCGGTTTGCGCTGATCCGTAACCATTACGTGGGCCGGACCTTTATCGAGCCGAGCCAGAACGTACGCGATTTCGGAGTGAAACTGAAACTGAATCCGGTGCGGTCGCTGCTGGAAGGCAAGCGCGTGGTGCTGATTGACGATTCGATCGTCCGAGGCACAACCAGTCGCAAGATCGTGCGCATGATCCGCAATGCGGGTGCAAAGGAAGTGCACATGCGGATTTCGTGTCCGCCGACGATTTCGCCGTGTTTTTATGGCGTGGATACTCCCTCAAAGAAGCAGCTGATTGCGGCAAATAAGTCTGTGGAGGAAATCCGGGAGTATATTGGCGCAGATTCGTTGGCGTATCTTTCGGTTGGCGGGTTGAAGAAGGCCTGCGGCGAAGGCGAAGTCGCCAGCTATTGTTCGGCCTGTTACACCGGGAAGTATCCGACGCAGATTGTGGACGTGGAAGAGATCCAGCCAGCGGCGGTGCAGGGGTAAAGGTGCGTAGAACCGTTGGCGCCAAGCTCGGGCCGTAGGATGACAGGGTTAGCTATTCATTTTCCTCCCCTGTGCGATACGGGGGATGGATTGCAGGTCGTTCATAATTTCCAGTTCGTTCCAGCCAGCCAAGAGTTCCTTCACAGGTTCGACAATTGTTCCGCTGATTTCGAAGATGAGCCAACCACCCGGTTTCAGCGCGGAGCGTGCTTGCGGGATCAGATGGGCAATGATTTCTGTTCCTGTGGGTCCGGCGAAGACCGCGTTGCGCGGCTCGAACTTGCGGACTTCCAGTTGGACCTGATCGGACTCTGATTCTCCAACGTACGGCGGATTGCTCACCACGAAGTCAAAATAATTTGCACGGAGTTCGGCGAGCAGGTCGGATTCGTGGAATCGAATGCGATCGGCAAGTTGATGGCGGACAGCGTTGGCGCGAGCGATTTCGAGCGCGGCGGGCGAGATATCTGTGGCATGGATTTCGGCCTGTGGGAACTCTTTCGCAAGAGCAAGCGCAATGCATCCGGAACCCGTGCCCACATCGACGATGCGAAGCTTAGCGGATGAAGATCCGGAGCCGACACGATGCAGTACGGCTTCGACGAGATGTTCGGTTTCGGGGCGCGGGATGAGGACAGAGGGACTCACGATGAAGTCCATGCCCCAGAATTCCTGATGACCGGTAATGTATTGGGCGGGGACGCCGCGGGCGCGCTCGGCAAGGGCTGCGTCGTAGCGCACGGTTTCATCGGCGGTTAGATCGCGCTCTGGATGAGCGTAGAGGTAGGCGCGATCGCAGCCGAGGGTAAACATCAGCAGGAGTTCGGCGTTCATCCGTGGCGAGGGGACGTGCTCGTTCGTGAGCCGCGCGATCGACGATTGCAGAGCTTGCTTCAGCAGCACGCGCAATTTTAACCGCTCCGCGTAGGAATCGTGTGGCGGAGAGGCTGATCGGACACAGTTTTCCTGCCGGAGACGAAAGGATTTCCGGCAAGGAAAAATCGGAGAAGCTCATCTGGAGCCTTTGTGATGCCGATGCGGGGGCTGGTCAGGATGCCAGCCGGACGGAAATTGTCAGAGGCAAGCCACAGGCTGGATTTGCAGGAGATCAGATCGCATCCGTTGTCGCGGGTACGAGTGATGCCGAATGCCTGTGCGAGGCGACCGGGGCCGCTGGTGAGATTACGAAGATTGCGGGGATGGTCGATGGTGAGCTCCCGGGCGGCCGCCATGGCGGGGATTCCGGCGAGCGGTTCAAGGGCGCGGAAAAGAACGCATCCGGCTTGGCCCTCGGGCTCGCAGGAAACATTCAGGCAGTAATGATTGCCGTAGATGAGATACACGTAAGCGTGCCCGGGAGGTCCGAAGATCACGGCATTTCGGGCCGTTTTGCCGGCGGCAGCATGGGCGGCAGGATCCTGCGTGCCGAGATAGGCTTCGAGTTCCACGATGCGTCCGGCGCGAATCCGGCGGCTTTCCTGGCGAATCAGAATTTTGCCAAGAAGGTCGTGGGCGACCCGACGGGCATCGCGATTAAAGAATCGCCGTTCGAGAACGCGAAGAGATCGAATTGAAAAGGCGAGAGACAAGCTAGTGGGTGATGAGTCAAATCCGCAGTCCGGGCGCCAGTTCGGTTCCATGCAAGACACTAGCCCGCTCTAAAGCACCGCGGTAGTCAGATATGCCGATCAGTACCTCCTAAGCGGCGCCCTTGGCGGTTTCTTTCAAATAGGCCAAGACTTCTTCAGCGTGGCCTTCAGGTTTGACCTTGGCAAATATGTGTTCGATTTTGCCGTCCGTGCCGATGATGAATGTAGTGCGGGCGATTCCCATGACCTTTTTCCCATACATGTTCTTTTCCTGAACAACCCCGTAAGCATTTGCGACTTTCTTGTCGGCATCGGCAAGGAGGTTGAAAGGCAGAGTGAACTTGTCCTGGAATTTTTTCTGCGCCTTCGGAGTATCCGGCGAAATGCCATAGATTAGGGCACCGGTTTTCTGAATCTTTTTGTAGGTATCGCGGAAACCACAGGCTTCGACGGTGCATCCGGGAGTATCGGCGCGAGGGTAGAAATACAGGACGACGGTTTTGCCGCGCAGGCTCTTCAGGGAGACTTCGTTTCCGTTCTCGTCCTGCAAAGTAAACTCAGGCGCTTTATCATTGATATTCATGAGAATCTCTCTTCCCAGTGGAGCGATGACGGCACGCGGCCGTGGGGTTGCGGGCCGGGGATCCGCCTTGATGAAGATGTTATACCGGTCGACGCTGGCCGTCATCTGTGCGGCTGGAGTGTTCGCACCGCTATGCACAATGGCGCAGGAAGAGCAGCCCGACTTTCTTCAGGTAGAAAAAGGGCGTCCGAAGGCCAAGCCGGATAAGGGTCCCAGAGCCGTGGGATTACTGCGGATGACGGCGAAGGGCCACGCGACCCTGGTTCCGATCGCCATCATGATCGACGGCAAGTTCCATGACGCGTCGGTTTACAAGGCGTCTCCGGTACCGATGGCGCTGGATGTGGGCACGGTGTATGAAGGTGAGAAGACAGGGAAATCGCTGGGATTGTTCACGATTAACGGAGCACTGCGGAGCCAAGCGGTGAATGTCGCGGTTCCGTGGCTGGGCACGGGAGTTTGGCTACCAGCAGGTTCCGAGCCGGCAAGAAAGATCCTAACGGCGGAGAACAAGCCACGAGGACTGGATCCGGATGATGGTCCGCCACGGCTGACGCGGCCAGGATCGGAAAAGAGCATGCCGGCGTCGTCCAATTCACCTGCGGCAAGTTCGGGAACGTCTGGTCCGAAATCCAGCGGATCCGGATCGAGTTCCGAGGATGATGATCGTCCGCGGCTGACGCGGCGTGATGGGGAGACAAGCACCGCGTCCCAAAATCCACCGGCAGCAAGCGCGCCGAGCGGGAGCGGAGCGGGTGCCGCACCAGCGGGAAGTTCAGGAAGTGCGAAGCCATCGGGAACGACCGCAGCGAAGGCGGCGCCGAGTACTGCGGCTCCGGTTTCCTCAGCGGCCCAGGGCGGTTCGAGCGAGGATACTTATCGTCCGCGCCTGCGGCGAGGCAAGCCGACCCAGCCCTTGCCGGAAGACGACGATGTGCCGGGATATTCTCGCGCGGATGCGAACGGAGCAGCAATCGTGAAGGCAAGTGCGATGGGGAGCAGTGCCGCGAAGAATCCCCTGGAAGATGTGCAGCTAATTCCGGCAATTTCCGATGCTGGCGGGCCATTACCAATACCTTATGAATTCCAATTCGATAAGGGCGAAGCCGAGGAACGGCAGAAGCAGATGACCGATTTGGCCAAGCAGGAGTTGCAGGTATACCTGCAGAAGCAAGCTAAAGCAATGGAGGCATCAATCGAGCCCACCAGCAAGAGTTCAAAAACGGGACAGCATCGCAAAACGACGCCGAAGGTTCCGCAACTGGAACTGGAAAATGTCCAGATGCGGGTGTTCGATCTGTGGGGCAATAACCAGCCAGTGCTGGTGTTGAGTGCCGAGGCGCAAGCTCCGAAAAGCGCGAAGAGCACGGATTCCGCGGGGCCCATGCGGTATTACGTCACCTTGGTAGCGCGAACTGATATCTACAGCAACCTGCACAAGCTGTATGCGGGAATCACCGATAAGTACCATCTCGATGTGACGCCACAACTCGAGTTGATCGATGCGGTGGATGCGGATGGCGATGGCAATGGAGAGTTGCTGTTCCGCGAAATTTCGGATGTTGGAAGCGGATACGTGATTTATCGCGCCGCCGCAGATACGTTGTGGAAGGAGTACGACAGCCTGAATCCGAGCTAGAAGCAGCGTTCCGCGCGGAGAGTATGGATGGCAAATTCGTTTCTGGGCGGAAAGGAGTGCTCCTTTCATCAACTTGCACCTCCATTGGGCCTGCAAAACATCTTGTAGAATGGCACCCGATTGCCAAGCCACAGCGAATTCTCATGGAAAGTGAAAACAGCGTGAGCGGGAGCATGAGTCGAGCTTGCGCCTGAACCGCCGAAAATTTCTGCAATCGGCTGTGGGTGCCACCGCTGTGGCCGGCGTTCCCGCTTCTTTTCTTACATCCTGCGTCAAGTCTCGGGAGACGTCATCTCCGTATATGCGCAAAAGCTACACCGAAAGTGTGGCGGAGTTGATGCAGGCCGCGGCAGGCTTCAAGTTTCCCAAAGATTTCCATTGGGGCGCGGCGACATCGTCTTACCAGATTGAAGGAGCATGGAAGGAAGATGGGAAAGGACTTTCGATCTGGGACACATTCACGCACACCCGCGGGAAGATAAAGAATGGCGACACAGGCGACGTAGCGTGCGACTCTTACCATCGCTGGCAGGAGGACATTGCGCTGGCGCAGGCCATAAGTCTGAGTAGCTACCGGTTTTCGATTTCATGGCCGCGCATCCAGCCCAACGGGTCAGGTCCAGTCAAGGCATCTGGGATGGATTATTACAGCCGACTCGTCGATGCTCTGCTGGAGGCGAAGATTCGTCCGCTTGTAACGCTATATCACTGGGACTTACCGCAGGCGCTGGAAGATGCGGGTGGCTGGCCGAACCGGGATACGGCGGAGCGTTATGCGGATTATGTCGAAGTGATTGGTCGAGACTTGGGCGATCGGGTTTCGGATTGGATCTTGCTCAATGAACCCGCAGCATTTGTGGGGCTGGGTTATGCGGAGGGCACGCTCGCGCCGGGAAAGCACAGCCTGCTGGATTTCCTGAGGGCATCGCACGTGGTCAATCTGGCGCAGGGCACAGGATTCCGAGCGCTCAAGGCGGCGCGTCCGACTGCGAGGATCGGCACCGCATTCAGCATGTCCCCATGCGAGCCGGCGACGAATTCCGAAGCAGACCAGCAAGCGGCTGAGCGCACGCATGCGGTTACCAATGCGTGGTTCCTGGAAACGGCGCTGAAGGGACGATATCCGAAAGAAGGGCTAGCGTTCTTTCCCGAGATGGCGATGGGAATCAGATCGGGTGACATGGAGAAGATCAAGGCGCCGCTGGATTTCGTGGGTATCAACCTGTACTATCGGACGATTTGTAGCGCTCCGGGAGCGCTGGAAAGGGTATTGAGCATGCAGGATTGGCTATTTCCGGTGAAGATGGTGGGAGGCGAGCAGGGTCCGAAAACAGATCTGGGATGGGAAGTCTGGCCGAGCGCGCTTTATGACAT
>DAIDGW010000181.1 GCA_027452245.1 Acidobacteriaceae bacterium | reverse complement strand
TCCTCGGCGGTGGCGGCTCGCAGCAGTGACGAAGGATGAACGGTCGCCATGACCCTGGGCGCTATCTCCGAACTGAAGAGTTTGCCGCGCTGCCGCATCACGCTGAACTTTGCCCCCAGAACGGCTTGTGCAGCGGTCGCTCCCAGGCAGGCCACAAGTTCCGGACGCACCACTGCAATTTCAGCTTCGAGCCAAGGCTTGCACGCTTCAATTTCCGAAGCCCGTGGCTTCTTGTGGATCCGGCGCTTGCCTCTCGGCTCCCAGTTGAAGTGTTTCACCGCGTTGGTCACATAAGTCTGAGAACGATCGATACCTGCTTCAACCAAGGCTTTGTCAAGCAACATGCCTGAGGGGCCCACGAAGGAATGTCCGGCCAAGTCTTCCCGATCCCCGGGTTGCTCTCCGACGAACATAATGCGCGCGCGCACCGGGCCTTCCCCGGAGACAGTCTGCGTCCCTCGCTTCCATAGCTCACACGCCCGGCAATTGCGGGGCCGGTTAGTTTACGACAACGCAGCAGATGATCCACTGGAGCTTGTTGAAAAAGCCACTGCCGGTGGGACAGAGAAGTGTGGTAAGAAGCAGGGATGCGCGGAGACGATCAGCAACTGCAAACCGGGATGTTTAGCTATGTGGCATTGGAAGATCGGATTCCAGTGTCTCAGGTGAAAGAGCGGAACAGGTTTTCCAGCAGCCCAAATGCTGCGAGCATCTTGCGGTCACCGACTCTCACTGGAAATCCAACTGCGCCAACGCAAGCGCTCACAGATAGCTCCACCAAGGTAGCCACGACACGGCAATCTCCTTTGGCGCAGACTCGGCTCCGGCAGAGAAGAAAGTCTCCTAGTATTCCTTCCTGCACTATTGCTATGCTAAATGCCCCGCCCAGGAAGAAGTATGCCATATATGCTTTTACATTCCACGGCCAGAAGAAGACCTGCTTCGATTGTTGGCTTGGTCGTTGCTTGTTTGTTGACGGCGTCTGCCGCAACCTTGCATGCTAGTACTGTTCCGCACGTCGATTTGCCCCTCGTACCAACCAGCGTCAAACCTGGCTCAGCTGGTTTCACCCTGACTGTCAACGGTAGCGGCTTTACTGCGAATTCAGTCGTGAACTGGAACGGAAACCCGCGTGTGACGACGTTTGTCAGCAATAGTCAAGTCACGGCCACGATTGGGGCTTCCGATGTGGCTGTTGCCGGAACCGGGTCAGTAAGCGTTTCCAATTCGGTGCTCGGAGGAGCAGCGTCGAATGTGGCTTTTTTTCAGGTGACTAATCATGAGCCAGCAGTTGGATTGGGGATCAAAGGCACATGCACGCTTGCTCCTGCGGCTTCGGCCGACTTTAATGGGGATGGAAAGCTCGATCTGGCGGTTCTCAACCTCTCCCGCAATAATTCCTTGAGTATCATGCTTGGCGATGGGGACGGAACATTTAGAAACCACGCTTCGTATTCGACGAGCAACACGCCTACCGCTGCCGCTTGGGGAGATTTCAATGGGGACGGAAAGATCGATTTAGCGATTGCAAGTTCTGCGGGCAATGGCGTTGACGTCTATCTTGGTAAGGGAGATGGCACTTTTCAACCTCGGCAAACATTTAAGACTGGGCATCAACCCCTGGCGCTCGCAACGGGGGACTTCAACGAGGATGGATCCCTTGATCTTGCCGTCGCGAATGCCTCGGATGACACTGTTTCGATTCTCCTGGGCAAAGGGGACGGATCGTTTCAAAACCATGTCGACTTTCCGGCGGGTCCTTCGCCGGCCTCTGTTGTCGTGGCGGATTTCAACAATGATGGACATCTCGATCTCGCTGTCGGAAATGCACTGACGGGGCAGACTGTTTCAACTCTACTGGGTAACGGAGACGGTACTTTTGAAGCGCCGATCGCCACGTTGATCCAAGACGGCGATCCTGGCGACTTGGCCGTCGCCGATCTGAACGGGGATGGGAAGCTAGACTTAGCTGTGGCGAGTGGTGCTGGTAAATCCGTGTACGTGCTCCTTGGAAACGGAGACGGTACGTTCGCAATTCCCGTTGCGTACGCCATTCCTGGATATTCCGTGAGCATAGCCATAGGCGATTTCAATGGAGACGGGAGGCTCGACCTCGCTGTAAATGGGAATAACGATATAGGGTCTACTTCAACATCTATTCTAATCGGCAAAGGAGATGGAACCTTCGGCTCGGCGACGAGCTATACCTCAGGAATTACGCGTGGTGCAATCTTCTCAGGCGACTACAACGGGGATGGTCGGCTAGACGTTGAGAATGGGTGCGCGCTGTTACAGATGTCCCGTGCTGTCTCTTTCAATCGCGTCACTCTCGTTTTTTCAGCGCAGGTCGTGGGTACAACCAGCCCCGCTAAACAGGTTAGACTTACAAACAGTGGGTCTCAGCCTGTAACCCTTTCAAACCTCAATACCACTGGCGACTTTTCTCAGAGCAATGATTGCCCCGCAACGCTGGGGATTCTGAAAGGCTGCACAATCAACGTTAGATTCAGTCCTTCGGGTCTCGGAACGAGGAACGGCACACTGACCGTTACCGACAACGCCGCAAACAGTCCCCAGACCATTCCATTGACCGGAACTGGTACGCAATGACATACGGTGTTGCGACCGCTTACCCTACTGCAGCATCATTGAAATTGGTAGGTGGCGGTTGCAGTCGGGTTCATGGCGTGTGTGCTGCAAGTGTCTATCGTTGACACCTTGAATCTTAGAACGTGACCTGCGCTTACGTTCACCGAACCAGTAGTGCTGTAGGTGGTGGAGCCTGATGTTGTGGTGATTGTCATCAAGACGGTATCGCTGCTCGAATGATCCACAATTGACAGAGCACCAGGCGTTCCGCAGTTCGGCGCTTGTCCGAGCACCATGTCGAACGCGGTGAGAGTAATGCCATCTGTTGACGGTGTAGTCCACTGCCCCACGACAGTGCTAGTGGAACCGAAGTTAGTCGGGATGAATGCATTCCAGGTTCCGAAAAGGCCTTTCGCAAACTGTGAGGAAACTGGTGGATGTGGTGCTGGACGGCCATCGATAGCGCCAGAGCGATTGCTGCGGGCATTGCTGTTGCAAGTGTTCTATACAGCCCATCGAAGTCCTTCGGCCTCAATTCCGGTGGGGTTGCCAACGGGCGGAGTCGCGCAAAGTGGAAAGCGTGGGATGCTCCGGAATCAACGCTCGCGCCGTCTCGATTTCGTTTTTCGAAGTGACCTTGCCCTTGCGAGCAGCAGCCATGGCTGGGTCTGAGATGTGCGCCAGCGCAGCCAGGTTGTCGCGGCTCTATTTTGCAATGCTCATCGAGGCAATAAATGATTGGGTCGGGGCTCTGGCGTCTTGCGGCCGTGGCGCATAGCGTACGGGAACAATCACTTCCACCAGGGTTCCGGGATGCGCATTCTCCAGACGCAGTTCACCGTTGAACTCCTTCACCCGCTGCCGCATGCCGCCGATACCCATGCCGACACTATCAGGACGGAACTCCAGAACATTGTCGGCGATTCCTTTGCCATCATCGCGCACGGTCACGATTAATTGCGTCTCTTGTTGGCGGAGTGCAATCCAGGCATTATGAGCACCGGAGTGCCGAAACACATTATTGAGCGCTTCCTGGATGATGCGAAAAATTGCCGTCTCCAATTCCGGAGCAAGACGGGTGAAATCTTCCGGCTGGACCTCGAGATTCGTCTCAATCCCGCTGCGTTTAGTGAGTCCTTCCAGGAACCAGCGTAGCGCGGAAAGCAATCCCACCTCATCGAGCAGCGGCGGATGCAATAAGTGCGAGATGCTGCGTACCTGCTGAATGGCGCGATCGATGAGCGAACTGGCATCGGCGGCGGTGTGACGCAGGCCGTTATCCTCCGAATCGCTGAGCAAGATTCCGTCGACAATCATCTTGGCAGCGGTGAGTTCCTGGCCCAGACCATCATGCAATTCGCGCGCGATGCGGCGGCGCTCCTCGTCCTGCATCGCGATGAGGCTGCTGGAGAGGCGGCGGAGTTCCCCATTCAGCGCCTCGAGTTGTCGCGCGCGGCGGTGCAGTTCAGCGAACACCGAAACCTTAGCGCGCAGCAATTCAGGAATGACAGGCACCGAGATGTAATCCACAGC
>DAIDGW010000180.1 GCA_027452245.1 Acidobacteriaceae bacterium | reverse complement strand
ACCCGCTTCACGACGTACAATCCGGGTTCCGCTGGGGAAAGAAAAACAATGATGTCGCCGTGCCGAGCACTCCGATAAGGAATGAGAGGGCCAATCCAGGATGTTTTGGGGGCGAACTGTATGCGATTGACGAACACATGATCGCCGATCAGCAGCGTGTTCTCCATGGAGCTGGAGGGAATTTCGAAGGCCTGCATAATGAAGGTGATGATGAACAGGCCTGTGACCAGGACAGCAGCCAAGGAAGCAAGAAACTCGACGGTTGTTTCTTTCGGTTTCTGTTCCACCTCGACCGCCTGAGCTTTAGAGAGTGTCTTTGGCAAGGATTCGTTCCGTCAGGGTCAGTAAGATTAGAAAGCAGGACTCCGCGGCTAAGACTGCAGAGAATTGTCCGGCAATCAACCGTTTCTAGTGTACCAGCCGAAGGGTACGCTTCCAGCGAGTGATCTCCGGCAGATGGGTTACGGCATACGCCGCATGCCAGATTCGAGCACCGAAGGAGCTCCCGGTGTAGCGTTCGTTGTCGGACGATTTTACTGACCAGTAAATCAGCAATGGGCGCCCAATGATATTTTCGCGGGGGACGAAACCCCAATATCGGCTGTCTTGGCTGTCATCCCGGTTGTCGCCCATCACAAAATAGTTGTCTTCGGGGACGATTAACTCTCCATCCTCCACCAGTTTACGCATCTGCAGCCACCATTTGCCCTCCAGTCCGATGGCGGGGATGTCGGTTCTGGGGAAGTTGTCGCGAAACACGTTGCTCACCGGGTCCAGATAGCGAGCATAGGGCTCGCGTAAGGGCTTGCCGTTGATGAATACCTGCTTATTGATAAGTCGCAGGTGATCGCCAGGGACTCCGATTACGCGCTTTACGAAGTGCTGCTGCGGGTCGATGGGATAAAGGAAGACAATGATGTCGCCGCGGGATATGCCCTGATAGGGCAGGATGTGATCCCCCGGTCCAGGGCCGCCGTAGCATAGCTTATTGACGAGGAGATAATCCCCCACCAGCAGGGTGTTCATCATCGATTCAGAGGGGATTTGGAATGCCTGCACAATGAAGGTAATGACGAAGACCGCGATGACCACAGTTCCCAGCAAAGATTGCACCGAGCCGACCACATCGACGATCGGACCTCGTGGCCTCGCCGGCGAGGGTGAGCAGATTGGTGCTGCGGGCTCAGCACTGGGCGGGACACCGGGGAGCTTCTCGGTAATCAAAGTTTACTAACTTCCGTTCCGGCCGGCTTGGAGTTCCCTGCCTTGGAGTGAGCGGCCAGGTAAGTCAGCAGCTGCCGGGCAGCGTCCTGCTCGGCCGTTTTTTTCGTGGAGCCCTGTGCCCGGCCAACGAATTCTGCCTTACCCGTCTGGCCTCTGGTATTCAGACGCGCTTCCACCGTAAAAGTTTTACTGTGTTCCGGCCCGGCTTCCTGCACGAGGACATAGGATGGCTGCGGTAAGCCCAACCCTTGCACCGCTTCCTGCAGGGCCGATTTGAAATCGGTCACGGGAAGAGCACCGCCTTCGTTCTTCATCTGCTCGAGTTCCGGATCAACGATCTTGCCGATGACCAGATCGCGGGCCGGATCGAGTCCGCCATCGAGATAAACGGCCGCAATTATGGCCTCGAATGCATCAACCAGTAAGGCGGTTTTGCTCCGGCCACCACTTTTTTCCTCGCCGCGTCCTAGCCGGAGATAGGCACCAAGATCCAGCTGTTGCGCTACCCGGATCAGGTGTCGCTCGCTGACCAGGTGTGCCCTGAGTTTCGAAAGTTCGCCCTCGCGGAACTGCGGAAAACGCCGGAACAGCTCTTCACTGGTCACCAGCGACAGTACAGCATCCCCCAGGAATTCAAGCTGCTCATTGTCGCTGATCTTATACTTGCTCTCGCCTGTTTGCTGCGACTCCAGTTCCCGAGCCTGAGAGCTGTGAGTCAGTGCCTGCTCGACCACGGCTCGGCGCCGGAAGTGATAACCAATCGCTTCCTCCAGCGCCGTGATTTCGCGTTCTTTCACCGTCAAATCAGATCAGGCGTATCCGCCCGGGGATGAAGCGGCGCGCCCTTCTCGTTATTTCGTTTGCGGCGGAGGCGGGGCCTGACCGGGCGCGCTGCCGGTGCTGAGCTTGGCGAGCCGGCTTTGCTCGTCGCGGGCCGCCTTTCCCACTCCGCTCTCCGGGCGGTCTTTCGTCAGATCAACCGCCTGATTACAGTATTTCACCGCCTCCGGGTACTTCCCCTGCATGTCAAGCGCAACTGCCAATCGGAAAACCGCAACTGGGTCGGGCTGCTGCGGAAAGACGTCGATCGACTTCTGCAGGTTGGTTTGCGCATCGGCCCAATTCTTGGCGGTAAACGACATCGTTCCGAGAATCTCGTAGGCGTCCGACCGCAGAAAATTCTTGTACATCTCGACCCGCTGGGGGTCCTGCCCGACGGTTGGAACGTCGGTGTCGATGGTTTGCAGGGCGTGCTGTGCGTCCTTCTTCGCTTCGTCCAGGCGCTGATCTTTATCGAGATCAGTGTCGCGGGTCCGTTCGGCCAGCACCTGCGCAACTGCCAGCAAGGCTTCCGGATCATCCGGATCGTAGCTAAGGACCTTGCGTCCCATCTCCAGCATTTTGTCCGCATTGTTTGCCTGCTGGTAGGAATGCATGGTGGATTTGTAGATCAGGGGACGAAGCTCACTGTCGGGAAACTTTGCGGCGAAGTCGTCCGCGGCTTTTTCCTGTGCTGCCGGATCGGTGAGGGCCGCAGCTGCCTTATACGCATCAAACTCGGGTTGTGTTTTCGCCTGCGGGGGCCGCTTGCCTTGGGGAGCCGTTGAGGCTGCCTGTCCGGCAGGTGCGGTCTGGGATGCCGGCTTGCTGTCGTTTTGCGCAAAGCTGGCGACTGCCATACACAGCACGGCCAAAATCATTGCTGTTTGCTTCATGCCTTCTCCTGTTGGATCCGCTGGATGCTTAACGCCTGATCGCAGATCAGAAACTGAATTCTTTAGCTTGCCACACTATTCGTGCCTGGCCCATCGTTTTCAAGCACCAAACTTTGCTTTAGCCTAATCGGACTTTGCGGGAGGCTCGTATGGATGCTCCAAGCCTCGTTCGGCCGCAGCTTTGACTTCGGGTAACTGTCCCCCCGTACTCAGGGCAGCCCGATACTCGTTGAGCGCAGCCGCTCGATCTTCCTTTAAGTCAAGAATCCGGCCCAGGTAAACGTGCGACCACGCAATGACCTTGGGATCTTTCGCTTGTTCGATGGCTTTCTGGAAATCATCCTTAGCGCCCGCCATGTCCCTGTTTCCAACAGCAATTTCCGCCAGAATGAACATCGCGCGTCCCTGATCTCCGAGTTTGCGATCGATTGCCTGCTGCGCCAGCTCTTGCGCGCCTTTCGTATCTCCCGCTTGCAAGCGCTTTTCTGCGGTCACAAGCAGGTCGCGATCTTGAGGGCGGGAAAACTGCAGCAGTTCCGGCGACGCCGCATTCGCGAATTGAATGTCCGAAGCCTGTTTTTCCTCTTTTTTCAGATCGATGTTGTCCAGGAAATCTGAATACGTATTGCGGATTCCGGCGGGATCCTTTTCGAACCCGATCAGCGTGTTGTAGAAGTAGCGCGTCAGGATATATCCCTGTCGCATGGCATCGTCCACGGCCTGTGTCCGTAATGCTTCGGGCGTCTTTTTGTTCCCGCTGAGCCGGATTTCAATGGCCCGCACCAGGCATTCGGTAACCAGCAGCGAGATATCGGTTTTGAAGCTTTCCTGCAGCGGAGCGGTCTTGACAGAGTCCAGAAGCGGCTCCAGGCGCTTCATTGACGTGAAATGCTTCTCCGCCAGCGGATCCATCAGGTAATGCAGATACGTGTGCCGGATCTGATCCATCTTCAACGGGGTGGCCGAGGACGGATCAGGCGAAGGAAAGATCACGACGTAGTAATCCAAGCCGTAGTTTCTGGCGTTCACCTCATTGGGATCACCCATCACATCCAGGTAGATGGTGAAGGTCCTGCCCAAATATCCCGCGGAAGCCAGTTTCAAGTAAATCTCGGTATCGAAAACCATCTTCGACAGCGGATCATGGTAGCGGTTTATAAGCTCGGTGTAGTCGTTGCGATGGTGTTCCCAGATGTCGTGGAGCCGGGCTCGGTCGTAGAAAGGCTCGAGAACAGTGCCAAAGCCTGCGACGTTACCCGCATCCGGCGGCAAGTCAAACTCTTTTACCCGCGGCAGGAATTGCGGAGGCCCCGTCAGGTAGAGCGCCAGCGAGATGTATTGCGAAAGGTCATGCGTAGGATCGTTGCGCCGGTGAGTCTGATAGTAGTTGCACAGATTGTTCAACGCGAGCTGTCCGTCTTCTGATTCCGCCAGCTTTTCTTGCACTTCCGCACGAATTCTTCTCCGCAGCGCATACGATCCTGGCAGGTTCTGGTCATAACCACAGGAATTGATAGCGGTTAGAACCGAGAACAGCGTCTCACTAGTGTCGAGAGTAATGGGCGACGTTTGGCCACAACAAAACGGGGCCAGCAGTGCCAGACACGCTGCCGGGGACATCAAACGAACCACAAAACTCCGGAAAAGACTCAGGAAAAACCTCCCGCAGGATGGCCGCTAAAAATGTGCGGAGAACATCTACAAGTGTAAGAAAGATCGGGCCGGAGGGTCAAACGACTCTGACGGGAATCTGCTGAATTGCTCCGTGTCTTCTGAATCAACGGGTCGTAGGACAAGTGTCCTCTCTGGCCACGAGACGCTCTCTACAGGAAAAACTGTACAGCCCCAACTCTCGTGCTCAAGGCAAAATTCATCTGTACGGTTCGGTCTTCTGGGTTGAAATTCCTACTATTGTTTGAGCCCCTTCAGTTCTCTTCACCCAAGGGCCACATTGAGGTGATTTTTTGGGTTTGTTAAGGATCTTAATTGTCGACGATCATGAGATCGTCAGACGTGGGATTCGCGCCATTCTGCGCTCGCGTGCAGACTGGGAAGTGTGTGCGGAGGCTGCAGATGGCATCGAGGCCGTCGAACAAGCGAAGAAGCTCCGCCCTGACATCGTGCTGATGGACATTAGCATGCCGGGTATGGATGGTTTGGCGGCGACCCGGCTCATCAAGAAAGAAATGCCGGACACAGACGTCATTCTGGTCAGCCAGAATGAATCCAAGGTCGTCGCCCGTGAGGCTCAGGGAGTTCAGGCCAGCGGCTTCGTTTCCAAATCAGATGTCGCCAAGACTCTGGTCCGAGTTATTACCGAGGTAGCGGCTCGATCTGCGAAGGGTACGGTTCGTGAAACTGAAGCCGACCAAAAAACAAACGACAGTGACTGGAAAGAACGCGAGGAACTGTTGAGGGCTCAAGAACGCCTGTCGGTGATGGTCGAGTCGGCTCGATTCGGATTGTGGGACTGGGATATTCAGACCGGCGAGTTGATTTGGTCTCGTCAGTGTCTGGAAATGTTTGGACTACCGGCTTCCACCCAGATGACTTACGAAGTCTTCTTGAAGGCGGTGCATCCGAAGGATCGAGAGCGCGTTGATCAGGCGGTACAGACAAGCCTCAAGACTGGGGAAGAGTATTCGACAGAGATGCGCTCGATTTGGCCCGATGGCAGTATTCACTGGATCGCGTCCCGTGGCCGAGTCTTCTTCAACGGGGCCGGTGAGCCAATTCGGATGAGCGGGGCGGGCATGGATATTACCCGCCTCAAACAAACGGAAGAAGATTTACGTCGCGCCCGGGCCGAAACCAAATCGCACGCTGACAATCTTCAGGCTATTCTCGACACAGTCCCTGCCATTACCCTGATCGCCCAGGACCGCGATTGCCAGAAGATGACCAGCAGCCGCTCCGCGTACGAAATCCTTGGCTTACCAGAGAAAACGAATCTGTCCATCTCTGTGCCAAAAGAGCAGCGACCCGCCATTCGTGTATTTGAAAATGGCCGGGAACTCTCTCCTGATGAAGCACCGGTTCAACAGGCGGCGAAGACCGGACGCGAGATTCGCAACAAGGAATTGGAAATCTTGCACGGTGATGGCCGCACCCTTCATATCTTCGGGAATGCGGTTCCTCTGTTCGATGATGCCAAACAGGTGCGTGGGGCGGTGGGGGCCTTCCTCGACATTACTGAACGGAAGCGCATCGAGGAAGAACTTCGGCTTGCCACGGAACGCTTTGAACTGGCATTACGCGGTACGCCCATCACCGTCTTTTCCCAAGGATTGGATCTTCGTTATAAGTGGGTCTACAACCCCGTTGGAGTCCATAGTGTTTCCGATTTGATTGGCAAGCGTGACAGCGAAGTCTTGGAGCGTCCGGAAGATGCCGCGTTTTCTGAAGGCATCAAGTTGGAAGTGTTGCGGACCGGCGTGAGCTATCACGGCGAGTTCAAGGTCCACATGCATGGGGTGCCGCGCTACTACGACGTCCATATTGATCCGCAACGCGATGGCCAAGGCAGGATTATCGGCCTTACCTGTGCCACATTTGATCTGACCGAAAGGAAAAGCGTCGAGCAGGAACGCGAAAAACTTGCTCTTCAGCACCAGCAGCAGCGCGAGCGCGCTGAATTCGTTGCCGAATCGTCCGATGTGGGCTTTTGGTTCTGTGATCTTCCTCTCGACAAGTTTATTTGGGATAAGCGCGTAAAGAACCATTTCTGGTTATCGCCCGATGCTGAAATCGACGTCGATCTGTTTTATTCGCTATTGCACCCTGCGGACCGCGAACGAACTCGCCGGGCGATTGAAGACAGTATCGCAAGAAGAGAACCTTATGACATCGAATATCGCACCGTCGGCCCCGGCGGGCGCGAGAAGTGGATTCGAGCGATTGGCCGCACGTTCTACGCTTCGACAGGAGATCCGGTGCGTTTCGATGGCGTCACCATGGACGTAACCGCACGCCGTCTTGCCGAAGAAGCTTTACGGGCCAGCGAAGCGCGCTATCGCGAGCTCGCAGAAAACCTGGATCGCGAAGTGCAGGTCCGAACCCGCCAACTGGAGCAGCGCACCGAAGAACTGGTGAGGACATCGGAAGATTTACGATCGCTTTCCAGCAGCCTGATGCATATTCAGGACCAGGAACGCCGCCACATCGCCCGCGAACTTCATGACAGTGCTGGCCAGATCCTGACCGTTCTTGGAATTGATCTCGCACAACTGGCGGACGGATTGAAGAACATTGCACCTCAGCTCGTTTCTCGTGCTGAGGCAACTCAGGAAATCGTGCAGCAATTGCAGCGTGAGATTCGCACGACGTCGTACCTTCTGCATCCGCCCCTGCTGGATGAAAGTGGATTGGCGGCCGCTATCAATTGGTATGTACACGGCTTAATGGAGCGCACGAGCCTCGACATACAGCTCGACGTCTCGGAAGAACTGGGGCGTTTGCCGCGCGATATGGAACTTGTAATTTTCCGCATCGTGCAAGAGTGTCTGACCAACATTCATCGCCATTCCGGTAGCACCACCGCTTTGATTCGAATCACGCCTGAATCCGATGTCGTCAGCATCGAAATCCGCGATCAGGGGAACGGAATGTCTGCTGAGAGACTCTCCACGGTGCAGTCGGGGGCGTCAGGCGTGGGGATCCGCGGAATGCGGGAACGTCTAAGGCAATTTCAAGGGGAGCTTAAGATCACGTCAGGGGCCGGCGGTACGCAGGTCTTGGTTACGATTCCCATCCCTAGAGCCTCGTTTACCGACGCCGATAGTGGAGTCGAACCCCTGGGCGCCCTGATGTGACCGGATTTCCAATCGAGACCTGCTGCACCGCTACTTCACAGCTTCGGCCACAACTCGGGCAAAATCCTTGACGTCTTCTTCGGTGGTGTCGAATGAGCACATCCAGCGAACGATGTTCTGTTCTTCAATCCACATGTAGAAAAAATACCGGTCGCGGATCTTTTCGATCGCGTGGTGCGGAACCTGTGCAAATACTCCATTGGCTTGAACATCCCAGATGATCTTCACGCCCGGGATTTTGCGTATTTCTTTTTCCAGCAGGGATGCCATACGGTTCGCATGCTCCGCGCTGCGCTTCCAGAGATGGTTGGTCAACAAGGCCTCGAATTGAGCCGCGATAAACCGCATCTTCGAGGCGAGTTGCATGCCCTGTTTCCTCAAGAATAGAAAATCCCGGCTGAGTTCAGGATGGAAAAAGACAACGGCTTCGCCGCCCATGATCCCGTTTTTAGTGCCGCCAAATGACAGGACGTCGACACCAAGGTCGCGCGTGGCTTCGCGCAGTGTTTGGCTCAGGCTCGCGGCGGCGTTGGCGATTCGAGCTCCATCCATGTGCAAAAACATGCCGCGCTCGTGAGCGAAATCGGCCAGGGCACGAACCTCCTCCGGCTGGTAAACCGTCCCCATCTCTGTGGATTGTGTAATCGATATCACATGAGCCTGAACATGATGCTGATCTCCGATGCCGTGATATGCGCCCCGGACCTGATTGACGGTGATTTTTCCATTCTGATGAGGCAGGGGAATCAGCTTGCAGCCCAGGTGCTTTTCCGGTGCAGCGCACTCATCCGTATAAATGTGCGCATAATCGCTGCACAAAATCGCCTGATAGGGCCTGGTGAGCGCTTGCAGCCCAAGTACGTTCGCGCCAGTGCCATTGAAGGCAAAAAAAACCTCGATTCCATCCCCGAAATGCTGCTCGAACTTTTTGACCGCCGATTGCGTAAATGAATCATCGCCATAGGCTACAACGTGGCCCTGATTGACTCGGGCGATGGCTTCAAGAATCTCGGGATGAACTCCGGCATTGTTATCGCTGGCAAAGCTGCGCTTGGCTTGGACGGGAGCGGCTATCATACGCAACAATGTAGCAGAGTGGACGGCTCCCCCAGCACGCTTATAGGCGTGCAGCAACTATTTTGCGACGCGGACGCTCCCTCCCGAATCTATCGAGCACCGTGACTTTCGGCGGCCTTGTGCGTCAAACTCTACCTGGCTGGGGCGTGCTTTCCCAGTTCGGCTGTGCGGAGTTAAAGTACTAGGTCGGACTAAATCGCAATTTATATGAATCCTTGCCGTCGAATCATTGTGTCTTGGGGCGTCATTATTCCAGCTCTGTTACTGCTCGGAACCTCTCTGGGTTGCTCGAACAATGCCGCCCAACAGGCGCAGGCTGGCGGTCCACCGGCCATGCCAGTCAAGGTGCAGGAAGCGCGTGCCGTTCCCATCCCGGACGCTTCCGAATATGTGGCTACCTTAAAGTCCCGCGATTCGGCTGTCATCATGCCTCAGGTTGAGGGACAGATCACGCAAATTTTCGTGCATTCCGGTCAAAGGGTGACTGCCGGCGTTCCCCTCATCGAAATTGATCCTCTGAAGCAACAGGCTACTGTCCGCAGCCAGGAAAGCGCCCGTACCGCGCAGCAGGCTACCTTGAACCTCGCCAAGCAGCAATATCAGCGGGCCGAGGGATTGTACGGTGCAGGCGTTGTCAGCAAGCAGGATCTGGATCAGGCGAAATCGACGCTTGACGCCGCCCAGGCGCAAATGGATGCTCTCGACGCACAATTGCGCGAGCAGGAAGTTCAGCTTCGCTATTACAGGGTCACAGCGCCACACAACGGAATTGTCGGTGACATCCCGGTGCGTGTAGGCGATCGCGTGACCACTTCCACTCAACTGACTACGGTCGACGAACTGGGAAATCTCGAGGCGTACATCTATGTGCCCGTGGAGCACTCCGCGCAGCTCAGGCTGGGCCTCCCGGTCCAGGTTCTGGATGCTAAGGGAAATGTGCTCGCCAGCAGCCAAATTACGTTCGTATCGCCACAAGTCGATAACGCCACGCAAACCGTATTAGTGAAGGCAAACATTGCCAATGCCAATGATGCTTTGCGGCAATCGCAGTTCATCCGCGCTCGCTTAATCTGGGGAACTCAGGACAGGCCCGAGGTCCCGATTCTTGCCGTCTCGCGCCTTGCCGGACAATATTTCGCGTTCGTGGCTGAGCCCCAGGCAGGCGGCTCCTATGTGGCACGGCAAAAGGCTTTGAAGATCGGGCAAACTGTCGGCAATAACTACGAAGTACAGGACGGTCTGAAACCGGGCGACAAAGTTATCGTTTCCGGCACGCAGTTCCTGATGGATGGGATGCCCGTTATTCCGCAAGGATGAATTGAGCGTCGGGTCCGGACTAGGCATCAATTCCAGACTCCAGCAATAGCGCTTTTGTGCTCCGTAGAACAGTGCGCAATTCAGCTGCCTGCGAGCATTCCGACTGAAGTCTAAGCGCGAGCGTCTGCAGACTGATTCTTATGTTCGTTCATTTCTTTATTCGTCGGCCGGTGTTTGCTACGGTATGCGCGCTCCTGATTATTCTTGCGGGAGCTGCATCGATTCCCACACTGCCTGTTTCCCAGTTTCCCAATCTCGCTCCTCCGCAGGTGAACGTCACGAGTTCCTATATCGGAGCCAGCGCGCAGACTGTCGAAAGCGCGGTAACGATTCCCTTGGAACAGCAGATCAACGGGGCCGAGGGCATGAAGTACATGACTTCAACCAGCGGCAACGACGGAACCAGCAACATCACAGTCACTTTCGATCTGACTCGCGATCCTGACCTCGCGACGGTTGACATTCAGAACCGCGTCAATACAGCCCAGGGAAGGCTTCCCAGCGCGGTGAAAGCCATCGGGATCACGACCGCAAAAAGCTCGCAGAACTTCGTGTTCGGCGCGGCCATCATTTCAGACAACCGATATTCCACGCTCTTCATGAGCAACTATCTCGACGTCTATGTGCGGGACGCGTTGAAGCGCATTCCGGGCGTCGCCGATGCCATGGTCTTTGGCGAGCGCAAATACTCCATGCGCATATGGCTCGATCCTGACCGCATGGCGGGACGTGGCCTCACCGCTCCCGATGTAGTAAATGCGCTGGCGGAACAGAACGTCGAAGTGGCGGCCGGGCAGGTGGGGCAGCAACCCGCCCCTCTCGGCCAGAACTTTCAAGTCAGTGTTCGTGCCGTGGGACGACTCAGCGAGCCCGCGCAGTTCGACAATATCATCCTGAAAACCAATTCTGACGGCACGCTGGTTCGACTCAAGGATGTCGGTCACTCTGAACTCGGCGCCGAAGATTATGCCTCAGATCTGCGGTTCAATGGCCAGGACGCCGTTGGCATTGGCATTACCCAGCTTTCCACTGCGAACGCACTCGATGTCGACCGCCGCGCCATCGCCGAACTCGACCGCTTGTCGAAGAGCTTCCCTCCTGGTATGCGCTATCAGTTGGCATTCGATACCACCGATGCGGTGGGGGAGTCTATTCGCGACGTGCTCTTTACCGTCGGGGCGGCGATTTTCCTCGTTATCTTGGTCATTTTTATCTTTTTGGGCGACTGGAGAACGACGATGATTCATTTCATCGCCACTCCGGTTTCGCTGGTTGGAACCTTTGCCTTCGTCAAGCTGCTTGGATTTTCCATCAACACCCTCACGCTGTTTGGAATTACGCTCGCCACCGGGTTGGTAGTCGATGACGCCATCGTGGTGATTGAAAATATCGAGCGCCACATCGCGGGCGGCGAACACGACTCGCGCAAAGCGGCGGCGGCTGCCACGACGGAGATTACCGGGGCCGTCATCGCCACCTCGCTGGTCCTGGTTGCGGTATTCGTGCCCGTAGCGTTTTTTCCGGGAACGACCGGCATCCTGTTCCGCCAGTTCGCCCTGACGATCGCCTTTTCGATCGCGATTTCCGCCTTTAACGCCCTTACCCTGGCACCCTCGCTGGCGGCCATCTTCCTGAGCGGACCTCACCACGAGAAGCTGTGGTTGCTGCAAAAATTTGACGACTTAGTCAATCTCGTCACCCGCGGGTACCGTCGCCTGCTGCATGCGCTGCTGAACTACAAACTGGCAATGGCGCTGCTGTTTTTTGCCGGACTGGGATTGACCTATTTCGTTTTCAAACACGTCCCCTCCGGATTCGTTCCTGACGAAGATCAGGGCTATTTCATGATCATTATTCAGGCCCCCTCCGGCGCCTCGCTTGAATACACAAAAAACATCGGCAAACAGGTAACCGATCTGCTGGCCAGGGTTCCCGAATCGGAAGGCACGTTTTCCGTGGCCGGCTTCTCGTTCGCTGGAAGCGCGCCCAATCAGGGAATCATCTTTGTTTCTCTCAAACCCTACTCGCAACGCAAAGGTGCGCAGCACACGGCTGCGGCAATCGTGAACAGACTTCGGCCGCAGTTGTTTGGAATACCGGGAGCAATCGTATTTGCCACCTTGCCCCCGGCCGTCCAGGGCTTGGGTCAATTCGGCGGGTTTCAGTTCGTTTTGCAAGATCAAGCCTCCCACACGCTGGAAGAACTCTCGAATGCGACTCACGGACTCATGCAGCAAGCCGCTCAACGCAAGGATCTCGTGAGCCTCTACACCCCTTTTACCGCGAACGATCCCCAGTACCTGGTGACGATTGATCGCGAGAAGGCCAAGAGTCTGCACGTTCCCCTCTCGCAGATCACCGATACCCTTGGCATCTACATGGGATCGGCGTACGTCAACGATTTCGACTTCAACAATCGTTCCTACCGCGTCTATGTGCAGGCCGATAAGCAGTTCCGCTCGCAAGCCCAGGACATGAAGCAGTTCTATGTGCGGTCAGATATGGGTGCGATGGTGCCGCTCGATAATCTGATCAACATCTCGCAGACCACCACTCCGCAGGTGATCACTCACTACAATCTGTTCCGCTCAGCCGAAATTGACGGATCGGCTGCGCCGGGATACAGCTC
>DAIDGW010000179.1 GCA_027452245.1 Acidobacteriaceae bacterium | reverse complement strand
CTCAGCGCGGATCGGATCATAGGTCGCTGTGGGAATGACGCCAACACGGTCCATGACAGATGGAGCGCCCGGTTCGACTGAGTTAATGTTGCGAGGGCCACGCTTGGAAATGTCAATATCGCCTGAAGGCGGCAGGACGTTGGTCGATCCGGTAGGCTGCGCATTCGGGTCAACCGAGTACACGCCATAGGCGCGGTCTGCCATCTTTACCGCGCGGTCCGTCTCTTCCTGCAACTCTCGCTTCGTTGGCCTAGCCATCGCTTAAACTGTACACCACTTTTAGACCGCTTCCAATTTCAGCTTGACAAACAGAGACATGGCGGGCATAATGGGCAAATGACGTATTGCCGTGCCAAACCTGCATATATGAGCATTACGGATACGGCGGCTCATCTCGCCGTCAGCCGCCGCACTGTCAATCGGTGGATCGCTGAGGGCAATATTGTCGCTGTCAAGATCAACGGGATTGTACGCATCCCTATTACCGAGATTGAGCGGCTGGTGAATCAGGATGCCATGCCGAAGGATATGAAATGAAATGGTTGATCTTCTTTTTACTCGCTACACCGATCGCCGCTCAAGAGCCAAAGCAGCGGATTGACCGCATCGAATGGTCACTGCTCGCTGCAGACGCTGGAACGCGGGCGCTAGATGTGTATTCCACGCGCATTGCCATTGAGAATGGCGGCCATGAAATACTGCTACCGTCATTCATCGCGGATCATACATCTGCGATGGCCGCATACTCGGCTGGCATTGTTGGTGTGAATTTTCTGGTAGCCAGGGCTTTGGACAGGCGAGGACATAGACGGCTGGCGCATATCGTCACGATGATTGATATTGGGCAGGATGCGCCGTGGGCAGTACAGAACTTATTCATTCACAACGCGGTGCGACATTTCAAGGCACGCTAAAGCACCCGCGTCATGAAGTTTGACAGGTTGCCCTTGTAGTTGCTATCGAACATGATACGGGCGCTATTGCCTGATGTACGCGCCCCAACTCCTATCTGCATCTCTGCGGCCATCTCGGCCAAAGCAAACGCCCAGAACTCATCGGCGTGTCCATGCTTGGCGTCATTCTCGGCATCGAATCGCGCCTGACCTACCTTGTTTACCGATCGCCGCAGAGACAGGAACGAACGCCTGACCGCATCGTCGTTCGGTAAACGAGTCTTGCGCTGCTCAAGCCGCATTCTGACCTGTACGGCCATTGCTTCTTTAGTCGGAGCCGTGAACAGCACGCCAGAGACTTTCTGCGGATACAGAGCCTCCAGCGTCTCGGCAATCACCAGACCCATGCCAGTCTTATCGATGTTCATCTTGGCAATCTGCGGAATCCACTGCTGAGCCTGCACGATCTGGTCTGGCGTGCTCATCCCTGTGAGATTCACGAGCCCGCGGCATACCGAAACGTCGCCAAGAATCTCGTTGAACCAGATGACGCTTTTGTTCGCGCTTCGCGCCACGTCCCACCCAGCGTACAGATTTGACCTGTAAAGCGCCGGCGGCCCCACATTGGCATCTGGGCTCACATTCGCGTCAATAAGCCCAGGAGGCAGCCAAAGTTCGTTTTCCGAAAGGAAGACGCAGCAGTATTCCTGCGACCACGTGAGCGCGTCGCAGCCATCGCGTATCTCATCCAAGTCTACTGGCAGCCCGTCGCGCACCGCCATGTGGATGTCTGTCCAGTGGCCGGACCATGATCCAACATGAACGGGCTGCTCGGCCGGCGAGTGGCCTAGATCTAATCCAAGAGCGTGCGCCTGGTCGTAGAAGTGGCCGGCCTGCCCATTTGGAGTCGAAGCAATCGCAATCTCGAAGTCTCCGAGAGTGATCTGCCGGTAAGCCGCCTTGAACACCTCAGACTGGTCCTGGTGGTGGGCAAACTCATCCAAAACAATGTCGCCCGTATAGCCACGTGCGGTTGCAGGGTTGCTCGCCAAAGCGATGATGCGTGAGCCGTTGGGAAACTTGACATAGTGCTCTAGAATCTCTGACTTGCCGAAGAATCCCTGCCCCCCAATAGACTCGACCTTTGCAAATTCAGAACAGAACCGCTTCGCCTTGAGTGCCAGTTCTTTGGCCTGGCGCTCCGATGCCGAGAGCATCACCACAAGATGATTTGGACGATTGATGCAGCGGGCAAGCGACCTAGCCGCGAGGGCAGTAGAGCCGCCAATCTGAGCCGCCTTGACCCAGATACGACGCCGGGATGGATCGGAGATGAATCGCTGCTGATAGGAGCGCCATGCCACCTTTGGCACTTCAGGCGGCGAGACTTCAATTACCGGCTTTGGCGCAGACTTCTTGGCGTGCTTCTTCCTGGGTATCGGCTTGATCGGCTTTATGGCCATCGGCTAAATGATAGCACCGTCTTGCTTCTAGCTCCGCAACATTACGCCCTTCCATCATGCGCCTGAAACATGCTCCGCAGAGGCCATGCTTCTTGTCCATACGGAAGTGCCTGTCATGCCGGGTAAAGAATCGGGCTGGCCTTCCACACTCACAGCGGGTCATGGCATCCTCTGGTGGTGCGATATTACACTGATTTGCGTCCTCGATTGTAGGCTTCGATGATGGCCTCATTAGCCTTGACAATATCCTGCGGTAAAGATTCCGTTCCCGGATGAAGTATCAGGTCCTCGACCGCCTCTGGCACTTCCGGTTCGGGCTGCAGGAACATACGCTGCAATTCAACGAAGAACTTGCGCACTTGGAAGAAGTCCTGTTTACCAAAGCACCAATGAAAGAGACCGGCAGCTTTTGCGCATTTTCTGATTTGCTCATCTGTCGGTACAATCGGATTCTCGCTTATCCAGAGAAGGACGGCTTCTACAATAGCCTTCGTGAACCGTCTCTCCACGTCACTCCGTTGACGCTGATCGGCCGCTTCCAGCATTCCCTCCGGTAGCTTAATCTTCATTTCGTCTCCAATTGCTGCACACGCTTTGCGCACGTCACCCAATCCCCACGCATGCAGTCCTGTGCCTGCTTCAGCGTCATCTTGCCCTTGCAGACGAGCTTCGGCAGCTTGTCTTCGACTTGGTGGTCCTTGATGCGGGCCTGCTTGATGGGTTGCGGCCACAGATTCAGAAGGCTGTCACTACACCCGAACTCAAGCGAGCATAGATGGTCCAGTTCGTAACCCGGACCCGGACAGCCGGACGTGATGCCGTACTCTTCACAGGCTTTCTTCTTCTCGCTCTCGCTCACCTTACGCCATGGACCAGTCCTGAAGTCTTTCGCGCAGATATTCGCCTCCACGCCGTTTACCATGTGAGTCTTTCCGCTCATATCGGCAATCAAGCGCGAATCAGCTTGCCCCGGCGTGCAATGCGGATCGGGCAATAGGTAGGCACCGTCGTGACCGTAATGGCACGTCTGCGAATGCACAGGCCACGCCATCAGTAGCAGGAAGGCGACTACCAGCAGGGCGCGGTCGAGGTATTCAGAGTCTCTCATATGGTTGGCTCCATTTGCACTTCAACCTCTCTTTCAATCTCATTAGCCAGATCACGCAAAGCATAAGCCAGAGTATCTCCAAAACCAGCAACGCCGCTCATGTAGTCCTTGCCGATGAGCGCGTATACCTTGTCACCGTCGCACCTGCACTCTACCGCGCATGGAGCTGTTCGCATAAATGGCCGCTTCACTGTGTCTCTCATTGCGCGAACAGCTTTCCAGCCTCGTCCAGCTTCACAATCTGCCGCCTCAGCCATTTCGATACTTCCCGGTCATCGGCCTTCGCTGCCTCACGGATAGCCGTCAGGATGTCTGGATAGTCCTTCAGGTCCAGCGTGATAGACGTGCCGCTACCTTTGGCGGCCTTCTTGGGTGTCTTGCCTGTCTCTGCCATTGGTTCCTCCGATTTTCGTTTCGATCTTTTCGAGCGTTTCGCGGATCGCCTTTAGCTCCAGAACGATACCGCTTAAGTCAACTACAGGCCATCCAAACTGCGCAACCGGATTCGACGGAACGACATTCCAGCAGGTGTGCAGTTGGCCATTGGGTACCCATACGCCACAGGTCGGACAGCTATATCCACTTGCGTAAGGGATACCTCCAGATGTTCCCATTGGTTCCTCCAGTTCGTGCGAGATTACACTAGCTAGCAGCCACCGCCGACATATCGGCAGTAGGCTTCGTTCCGTTTCCCGTGCGGGCAGCTTCCTGCCGCACTACTCGCGGGTCGCGCTCCAGATACCCCGGAAGGCTCATCTCTTCGTTGA
>DAIDGW010000178.1 GCA_027452245.1 Acidobacteriaceae bacterium | reverse complement strand
TCTTGATGGCTTCCGCGCTGTATCCGCGATCGAGCAGGGCCTGCGTGATCTTCGGCAGATCGGCCGCTGAAGTAATTCCTTGCGGAGTCGCACCGCTCACGCCGTCAAAATCCGATCCCAAGCCGACGTGGTCGACGCCGGCGACTTTCGCGATGTGATCGATTTGATCGATCAACGATTTCAGCGGCGGACGCGGAATCTTCGCCATCCACTCGCGCTCAATGCGGTCTTCGTCCATATAGTTGACGGTTTTGCCCTCGGCTTTCATCTGATCGTCGTATTTCTGAATCGCAGCAGCCTGATCTTTGGCTTGCGCAGCAGCTTCCTTGCGGAAGGTGTCATCATCGAAGCCGCTGTAGAAGTTCACCTGCACGACTCCGCCGTTCTTGGCGACGGTGCGCAACATGTCATCCGTCATGTTCCGGGGAGCATCGACGAGCGCTCTCGCCGACGAGTGCGACGCAATCACGGGAGCCTTGGTCGTGGCGATGGCGTCCCAGAAAGTCTTATCGGCAACATGGGAAATGTCGACCATCATGCCGAGCCGGTTCATCTCCAGAATCACCTGCTTGCCGAAATCTGTGAGCCCGTTGTGGTGCTGCACCTTGGGATCGTCAATATCGCCTGAGGAGTCGGCCCATTCGTTGGTGTTCGACCACGAAAGGGTCATGTAGCGCACGCCCAGCCGGTAGTAGTCGCGCAGAAGCCCCATGTCGTTCTCGATGGAGTGTCCGCCCTCGATGCCCATCAGCGCGGCCAGTTTGTGTTCGCGATGCGCGCGCTCGATGTCGGCCACGGAAAAGGCCATCATCATGCGGTCGGGATGCCGGGCCGCCTGCTCATAGACGGAGTCGATCAGATCGAACGTGTGCCTGGCGAAGTGGCCGCGATTGATCTCCGGATCGACCCAGATGGAGAAAAACTCCGCGCTCAGACCGCCCCGCTCGGCTTTGTCGAGGCTGATGTTGCCGAAATCATTGGGATCGGTCGAGCCGATATCAAATCCTTCATCCAGGAAGCGTTGCGGCGTATCGGCATGGGTGTCGATAACAATGGCAGATTTCTGGATGGCAAGCGCCTTGGCGGAAACCACCATGTTCGAATCGGAGTTGGAGCCGGGGTTCTGGGCGAACGCGCACGACCCGGCCAGGAGAAGGCAAAGTGGCAGAGCAAATCCTTGAAGTTTCATAGGTGAAGTTGCAGGAATTGTATCAGGAAGAGCGGGGTGGTTTGCTCAGCGCGAAAGGGCGGCCAGAGCCTGTTCCACGCATCTGGCGAGCGGATCGTCCGTGTCAATTACGGTCTTCGGCCGGGTGATCATTTCGAAGCGCGCCCGGACCGCTTCGTACAAAGTCTCGTTGCGATTGCTTGCCTGATGGCTTTGGCTGGCGGCGTCGCACTGCAGCCGCTGGCGCGCGGTTTCGTCCGCGCAAACGCACTCCAGAATTCGCCACGGCTGATGCAGGCGAGAGGCAACATTGATCGTATTCTCGATCTGATATCGCCGGGAGAAGGGACGCCCATCCAGAAAGATCACCCGATCGCGCTGCTGCTCAAGAAGAAATCCTGCCATCTGCAGCATGATGCCGAGGCACAGATCGTCCTGCGCCGAGGAATATTCGATTTCATCTTCGGAGAAAAGTGCGTGACGGATTTCATCCTTGCTGACGACGCGCCCGGCAGTTCGAGCCGCCAATTCGCGCGCAAGCGTGGTCTTGCCGGTGCCGGGAAGGCCAGCCATCAAAATAATCATAGAAGGGAAATCGTAATGGAATTTTGTGCAGGAGGCGAGACGAGGTTTGGAAGGGGGTTCGTTATCGTCAGTTCGCGCCGCCGCCCATAGCGACCTGGGTTGCCGAATCGTTGTCCGGATGATCTACGGGATTTTCCAGAGGCACGATGCTCTGCGATTCGCGCCAATCCGCATAGCGTCCGCTGACCATGATATGGAAGCACCAGTGGCGCCGTTCCTCTTCCGGTTCAACCAGGCCGAGAGATTTCATATAGAAGAGGTAATACTCCATCCAGCGAATCTGTTCCCTCGTCATGCCGCGACGTTGCAGATCGACCGTAATGCCGGCCAGGTGGGATGATGCCGTGTCGCCTTCCCACGGAGCCGCATTGCGATTGTGGCGGCGCAGCTTGCGTTGAACTTTCACGGTGCGTACGGCAGAGTTCAGCTGAATCTGCTCATGAAAGCGGTTGTAATAGGCCTGGCTGATGTCGTCCACAAAGTCTCGAGTCCAGGGCCGGCAATAGCGGCGCGAAGGATCAAGCGAGGGCTCAATCCGCAGGGACTCGCTGGGGATGATCGGCAGCAGATCGCCGCTGGCCTTCAGCGCTTCCAGTTGGTCGTCATCCTGAATGCGGGGCAGCGAGAGACGGTCAATTTCGGCATTCTGCATCAATAAAGATTCGTGCGACGGCCGGAACATCGGGTGCCACAGGGTCCATCGCAAATGCCGGCGTAGAACCGCGTGATGGACGCGCCGGTGTGTGGCGTGGCGCAGGCCGAACGCAGATGTGCCGGTGATGGCCAGAAATGCGACGATGGCGATGTGGCGTCTCAGCATCCTCGACGTAAGTGCTACAGATAATGATTTGTCCGCGAGTAGCGGTATTTTAAGCCATTGTGTCAAGCCGGCCAACGATTCTGCCCATTTGTTCATTACTCTGGTACCCAAATCGCATATGACCGGCGCCGGTTACTGTTGGTTACGTTGACAATTGCAACAGCACTCTCGTAGTTGTTAGCCGCACGCGAACGACCACTATGGGAAAAACTTACAGAAGCGCGATAAGCGCATCAACAACAACTTAGCCGGGTAGATGCAAGGTTGCGATTCGCTGTTGCCGCATTGTGATAATCAAAAGCGCCAAAAAATGCCACAGCGGTGGAACGATTGGTTCACTTAGCGCCGGAAGATGTCGCCGAGCGCCTGCTTCATGACTTCGCCGCCCACTTCGGAAATGGACTTGGTTAGCGGAATGTCCTTGGGGCACACTTCCACGCAGTTCTGTGCGTAACCGCATTCCTGGATGCCGCCATCGCCCATCAAGGCCGCCAGGCGTTCATGCTTCAGCGCCTTGCCTGTGGGATGCGTATTGAACAGCCGTACCTGGGAAATGGTTGCCGCGCCCACGAAGCCGGTATCTTCATTGAATTGCGGGCAGGCTTCCATGCAGCAGCAGCAGGAGATGCAGCGCGACAGCGGATATGTCGCCTCCTGCTCGGTGGGTGTCATACGGGGACCGGGGCCGAGATCGTAAGTACCGTCGATCGGCACCCAGGCTTTGACCGCCTTGAGATTCTCGAAGAGCACGCTGCGGTCGACCGCCAGATCGCGGATGATGGGAAACTTGGAGAGAGGCGCAATCGAGATGGGCTGTTCGAGATTGTCGATCAGCGCCGAGCACGACATCCGCGCCTTGCCATTGATCAGCATGGCGCACGATCCGCAGACCTCTTCGAGACAGTTGGAATCGTAAGTGACCGGCGTGGTCGCCTTGCCGTCGCGGGTGACCGGATTGGCCGCAATCTCCATGAGAGACGAGATCACGTTCATTCCCGGATGCCAGTTGAGTTCAAACTCTTCCCAATACGCCTTGGCGCTGGGGCTTGCCTGCCGCTTGATTTTGATGATGACGGTTTTATTAGCCATTAGCAATCAGCCTTTATCAATCCCACGTAGGTATGTTGAGAATCGATTTAACAGCACTCATATATGTGCCAGCATCGATGTAGTACCGTTGTTCTGAGCCGTCTGGCTTCTTGATGAGGCAGACAGCAACTGCAAATCGATGCGGTTGCTCATATTTCTTCTCTGGTCCCTTCGCCCACTCTGCCAATTCCTGCGGAGGGTTGTCCGGATCCAGGGTTGAGTACCAAAATACGGACAATGTCCCAACCTTCTCAGGTGGGCCTATCCCATCGCTCTGTCCCAAGGAGTTGTTGCTTCGGCGCGCCCGACTGCATGCGTCAGCTCGAAGATGTCCGTCCTTGATTCGATGGAGTCTTGCCAAGCCGCTCTTTTCACGAACCTCCCTTATGTATTTCGCAACCGCTTCTTCTGCTGATTTCTCTTTAGCCAACTCCGCGTTCTGTGCCAACAGAGATTGGGACACCAGAAGAACAGCCAAACCAATCAGGATCGACCTGCAAAAAGCGTTCATCGTCCGAATCAATACTTCCTCAGGCGCGGCATAATCAATCCCCACCGACTAGATTCTACTTTCCCAATCTGAAACTTCTCTTAGATAAATCCACCGGGAAGGGCGATTTGAAATTCACGCCTTCGTTGTGATGCCGGAACCAGTCCATCTTCTGCTTACGCCCGCAACCGAAGTAACCCTCGAACATGCCCTTCAATTGATCAAAGGCGGATCTTCGCACGCCCTCGGGAGCCTGATCGGCCGGAAGCGTGGAATCTGGCAGCGCGGATTCGCGGACCATCGAATTCGAGATGCTCAGGATTTCCTAAACCACCGAAACTATATCCATAACAATCCTGTCGAGCGGCGACTCGTCAGCCATCCGTGCGAGTATCGATATAGCTCCGCTTCCCGGATTCAAAATAGATCCCTGGCCCTCAGCGGCTAAAGCCGAATTCTCAAAGAACGCTCCAATCGGCACGAGTGAAACTGGTGCCCTTCCCGGTCAAACCGATCTACATTCGTGAAACAATCCCGAAATCAGTATTTCCTTGCCCGCGGCTGAATCAGAGAGACATCCACGGGTTCGAATTCGAACTTGGGCTCGTCGGCATCGGGAGCGAAATACGCCTTTGTCGTCTTGAGCCAATTCTTGTCGTCGCGCTCGGGGAAGTCGGGCTTGTAATGCGCTCCGCGCGATTCATCCCGCATGCGCGCGCCCTGAGCAATCACGCGCGACAGTTGCAGCATGTTGTAAAGCTGCCGTGTAAAGGCCACGCTGGTATTCGCCCACTGCGTGCGATCGCTGAGGTTCACGCGCCGGAAGCGCTCCAGAAATTCCACCAGCTTGGCGTCGGTCTGCTGCAGGTTCTTGTTGTAGCGGATGACGGTGCAATCCTTGGTCATCAGTTCGCCCAACTCGCGCCACAGCCGGAACGGATTTTCGTCGCCCTGGTTCTTCATCAGCAGGGCATTGTTGTCTTCCTGCTTCTTCTTTTCCGCTTCGTAGATTCCGCTTCCGTTCGGAACCTCCTGCAATCCGCGCGCGTACTTGACCGCATTCGGTCCGGCAACGCCTCCGCCGAAGATGCACGAAACCAGCGAATTCGCGCCCAGCCGATTTGCGCCGTGGTATTGATATTCGCTCTCGCCCGCGGCAAAGATTCCCGGAATATTCGTGGCCTGGTTGAAGTCGACCCATAGGCCGCCCATGGTGTAATGCATGCCGGGGAAAATCTTCATGGGGGTGTCGCGCGGATCGTCGCCCACAAATTTCTCGTAGATTTCGAGAATGCCTTCCAGCTTGCGGTCGAGAATCTTGCGGTCGATGTGGGTCAGATCGAGATAGACCATCGGCTTGCCATCGATGCCGAGGTTGTGCTCGTAGACGACCTTAAAGATGGCGCGTGTCGCCACATCGCGCGGAACCAGGTTGCCGTACTTCGGATACCACTCTTCCAGGAAGTACCAGCGCTCGCTCTGTGGAATCGATTTGGGATCGCGCTTGTCGCTCGGATTTTTCGGGACCCAGACGCGTCCGCCTTCGCCGCGGGCCGATTCCGACATCAGCCGCAGCTTGTCTTCGCCGGGAATCGACGTGGGATGCACCTGGATGAACTCGCCGTTGGCGTAATAGCATCCCTGCTGATACAGCGCCGACTGTGCCGAACCGGTGCAGACCACCGAATTCGTCGACTTGCCGAAGATTGCGCCGATACCGCCGGTCGCGATGATGATGGCATCCGCCGGAAAGGTCCGGACTTCCATGGAGCGCAGATCCATGGCGCAGATGCCGCGGCAGACGCGGTTTCCGTCCAGCACCGCGGACAAAAACTCCCAGTGCTCGTATTTCTTTACTTTGCCTTCGGCCTCGAAGCGCCGCACCTGCTCGTCGAGCGCATAGAGAAGTTGCTGGCCGGTGGTGGCGCCCGCAAATGCGGTGCGGTTGTAAAGCGTTCCGCCGAAACGGCGAAAATCCAGCAATCCTTCCGGCGTGCGGTTGAAGGGAACTCCCATACGGTCGAGCAGGTCGATGATGCCCGGAGCCGCCTCGCACATGGCTTTCACCGGAGGCTGGTTAGCGAGGAAGTCTCCGCCATAAATGGTGTCGTCAAAGTGTTGCCAGGTCGAGTCGCCCTCACCCTTCAGGTTCTTGGCTGCATTGATGCCGCCCTGCGCGCAAACCGAATGCGACCGTTTCACGGGCACAATCGAAAAAAGATCGACGCTGCCGCCCATCTCGGCGATCTTGATGACCGCGGAAAGACCCGCCAGTCCGCCGCCCACTACGATAATCTTCGGAGCTGCCGCCACTATTGCACCGCCCTTCCGGAGTTCTGCGCCCTCGACTCCATCATGGTTCCATCCGCGGGAACATGCTGAAAGCGCGCCCGGAACGTGTAGAGACTGGTCAATCCCACTGCGGTCAGCAGAAGAAAGAACGCGATACAGACCCGCAGGAATCCTTGCCGGGCCCGCTCGCCGGAGGTGATTCCCCACTTGGCGCAGAACAGCCAGATGCCGTAGGAGAAGTGCCACGACGCCGCGATCAATCCGACCACGTAAAACGCCATCAGCCACGGATTGTGAACTTCCGCCGCCACCTTGCTGAACGATGCCGCCGGGTTCTCATGGAGATCGACGCCGCTGAAGCGCATGGTGTAGGTATGCCAGCCGATGTAGATGAACGCGATGCCGCCGGTCCAGCGCTGCATGGTGTACATCCAGTTGCCGCTCCACGGATACGACGCCGTGTTGGCGTCGCCGCGATACCAGATATAGAAGCCGTAGAACCCATGGAACGCGATCGGGATCCAGATAAAGAACAGCTCAAGGAAGAACACCATCGGCAGGTTGGCCAGAAAACTCACTTGCCGCGCATAGGCCGCCGGCCCGCTGATGGCCGTGGAGTTCGAGATCAGGATGTGCTCGAACAGAAATGCGCCGATGGGAATGATTCCGGTCAGGGAATGTAATCGGCGCAGAAAAAACGAAGTGCCCTGGCCCGCGCGCAACGGAGCTACTCCGGGTTGAACCGATTTGCTTACAGCGGGAGCGGTAGAACTGGCTGCAGACGCCACATTTGCTCCTTCATGATTGTCTATGAGTTCTCAACGGACAAAAGAACCTGACATTATCGGCGTTGC
>DAIDGW010000177.1 GCA_027452245.1 Acidobacteriaceae bacterium | reverse complement strand
CGTCCACCCATACCTGTGATGACGATGTGTTCCTTCAGGAACATTTCTTCACCTTGCGAATCGGAAAATCCGACTCCCTTGCCCTCAAAGGCGACGGCGCCCCTGCCCCTGCGAACCTGCCGCCCATCTGTGGCAAACTGAATTCATGCACAAGCTAGCGCTGGGCGATTTCGAACTGAGCATCTTTTCCGATGGAATCTACCCGCTCGATGGCGGAGCCTTCTTCGGAGTGGTTCCCAAGGTGATGTGGTCGCGCAAAATGGATTCCGATGACCGCAACCGCGTCATGTCTGGCCTGAACTCCCTGCTCATCCGCACCGGCAAGCAGACCATCCTGGTCGAAACCGGCATCGGCAACAAGCTCTCCGAGCGCATGATCAAGTTCTACGCGCAACCCGCGCAACTGCTCGACAATCTCAGCGCCGCTGGCATCGCGCCCGAAGACATCGATATCGTTATCAATTCCCACCTCCACTTCGATCACTGCGGATGGAACACGCTCCGCAGGAATGGCAGCGTCGTCCCAACCTTCCCGCGGGCGAAGTACTTCGCCCCGGAAGGAGAATGGCGCTACTCGCGCAAGCCGAGCGACCGGGATGCCATCAGCTACATTTCCGAAAATTACGATCCGCTGGTCGAGAGCGGACAGATGACGCTGCTGAAGGGCGGCGAAGAGATCGTGCCCGGCATCTCGGTGCGAACCTTCCCCGGACACACCGAGAACATGCAGGCGATCATGGTCACGAGCGGTGGCAAAACCGCGTGCTACATCTCTGACCTGATTCCGACGACGGCGCACATCGACCTCACCTGGGGTATGTCGTTTGACCTCTTCCCACTCGACACGATTGCCAGCAAGAAGCGCTACTACGCGGAAGCGATTCCGGGACGCTGGCTCACGGTATTTACCCACGATCCTAAAACGCCCTGGGCCTACGTAGAGAAAGATGGGCTGGGGAAGATGGTGGCTCGGCCGGTAAATGGCTGATCGTTCCGGTGCATCGAATCGCCGCTCAGAGCGGCATTACGACCGCACGCTGCGTGCCGGATCCGCGGACCGCCCGGGTTATGTTGTAATCAATATTGGATATTGATCGAGAGCATGCCAAGTTTTGGGACCAGATTACGCCGCGGTTTTAAGGCCGTGCACCGCAACCTGCGCGGAGCCCGGATGGCGACGCACGCTCTGGCTTCGACCGATCATCCGCTGCTGGCACACATCATTCCGATGCGGCGTTGCAACCTTGCCTGTACTTACTGCAACGAATTCGACGATGTCTCCAACCCCGTGCCCACCAGCGAGATGTTCCGGCGCGTGGACAAACTCGCTGCGTTGGGCACGTCGGTTATCACCATCTCGGGCGGCGAACCGCTGCTGCATCCCGAACTCGATGAGATTATCCGGCGCATTCGTGCCAACGGCACGGTTGCGGGGCTGATCACCAACGGCTACTTCCTGGTGCCGGACCGCATCAAGCGCCTGAACCGCGCCGGACTGGAATGGTTGCAGATCTCCATTGATAACGTCAATCCTGACGACGTTTCGAAGAAGAGCCTGAAAGTTCTCGACAAGAAGCTGCAAAATCTGGCGGAGCACGCGGATTTTCACGTGAACATCAACTCAGTGGTGGGCGGCGGGGTCAAGAACCCGCAGGATGCGCTGACGATCGGCAAGCGCGCCATCGAACTGGGTTTCAGTTCGACGATCGGGATCATCCACGACGGCAGCGGCCAGTTGAAGCCGCTGAACGAGGAAGAGCGGCGGATCTATCACGAGATGAAGTCGCTCGAAAAGAGCAGCTTCACGCGCATCAACGGATTTCAGGACAACATTGCGGAAGGCAAACCGAACAAGTGGCGCTGCCGCGCCGGCGCGCGGTATCTCTACATCTGTGAAGATGGATTAGTACACTATTGCTCACAGCAACGTGGATATCCGGCCGTCCCACTTGAGAGCTATACAAGGGATGACGTTCGCCGCGAGTTCCTGACCGAAAAGGGATGTGCGCCGCACTGCACGGTTTCATGCGTGCACCAGGTGTCGATTTTCGACAACTGGCGGGCACCGCAACTGCCGACAGTTGCGGCCCCAGCCAGTCACGACGAACTGGTGCAACTCAAGTAGTTCTTTCCGATCCGCATTCATTCCCAGACAATCTACTTTTTCTGCGCTGTGGGGGGCAGCATTCCATTCAGGCGCAGATACATGGCGGCGGCGCTATAGTGATCGGCCCAATCATTGGTGAGGGCGATCAGCGCAAAGGCGCGAGGGCCTTTGCGGCCTCCGAAGAGTTCCACCTGATCTGACAGTTTGGAATCGTCCACTTTCGCCAGAGCCGTGTTACAAAAGTCGAAGCTGGCCTTCAAGGCAGAAACCAGCTTATCTTTCTCGTCCGTTTCCTTCAGGCCCGGGGAACTGGGGGCCGGAACGCCTCCAATAGTGGAGCACAGGTGATTATTGGCTCCGATGATGTGCAGGACGAGATGGCCGAAGGTCATCTGCTGCTCGGTCGGCTTATAGGCATACTTATCAGCGGGCATTTCTTCGGCAGCGGCGACCAGATTCTTCTGCTGGTGGGGCAGAATTTCTTTGACCACCGATGTAACGGGATTCTTTTCCTGGGCTACAGCCCCGGTAACGGCGAAAAGCAGCAGCGCTGCAAAGACGTGTTTCATATTTTTCCTCACGAGATCTGTTCTCAAAGCCTTGACGTGTTCACGCGGTTCAAGCGCAGTACGATCTGCATCAGGGACTAGCCAAGTGACGCGAGTCCGGTCATCAGTATCGCAAATACAGCGTACCATCCGAAAACAATGGCGAAGGCAGTGCCTTTTTTGGCCTTGCTGACGCAAGTAAATCCGATGGCGGTAAGGGCGAGCGTCCAGAACATGAAGATGTCGATCATCGATCCCAAGGTGTAAAGAGCGGGGTGGTCAGCGGCGGTGAACAACACCCCGAGGTTTGTGGCGATGGGATTCTGGAGGTTGAAGGAATCAGGAGCAATGCCCATGAAAAGTGTCACTGTGGCAAGGAGGAACTTCAGAATTCCGGGGAGGCTCGCATACATCACAATCGCGAGCGCTACTTTGTAGGAGACGTTGGCATCGGCGGCAACTTTGAAGGTAGCCAGTAAGATTCCCGCAATGATCAGGAGCATGACGAGATCGATGACAGGAAAGGCATAGCTTCCGTACATCGTCTGTTTCTCGACCATGTTCATCGTTCTTTCCTGCCGGTCCTCAGGCAGCTGCTGAATGCGGTCCCATTGCTTCGGGCGCGATTGCATGACGTTCTCCGCGGCTTTGCGGAAGCCAACCTTACTGCCAACCGCAAAAGAGAACAGAGCCGAGGTCAGGACAATCAGCAGGAAAGGAGCCCACCAGGCGGCGCTGCGGCGCAGGTCGGCGAAAGTCTTCGAGGGCGCGAAGAACGTATTCACCAAGCGGGCGCCTTCGGAGAGCGGCGCAGATGCAGGTTCGGGAGCGACAGACGGTGGGACGACGGGCGCGGTGGACATAAAAGGTTCCTCCAAGAGGTCGTGGGGATTTTAGTGTGTCGGCGGAAGGGAAACAAGGCGGGGATTGGTTTGGCAAAGGGGTGGCCGACCTCGGCGTGCGGCAGAAGGCGGCGCGCTGTCAGACTCAAGGGCTTCGATAGAATGGCAGGGTGTACAACATCACAGCCACGGCGATCGCGGCATTTGCGCTGGAAATGATTCCGGCGATCAGTTTCGCGTTCGGATCAGAGCAAGTCACAAGGCGCGTGCAGGGCTGGCCGATACCAGTGCGGCTATTTGCGCCGGTTGTTCTGGTGGTTCCATACGTCGTCATAGCAGTTGGCTATCACACTTTCAGTTGGGACTGGTTCGCATTATTTGCGGGGCTGCCGATTGCCGTGGCCGCGCTTTTGAGCCATGCGGCGAGCGACGATCCGGAGCAGCGAGGGAATTGGCGGGATGCGTTCGTGCTGCTGGTATTGGGGCTGGCGGTAGACTTGCGCTGGTTCGAAGCGGCGTGGCCAGTGGGCCTGCGCGCTCTCAACGAGCTGTTGCTAGTGGATATCGGCCTGTACGGATTTATGGCAGTCCGCCAGTTGACGGGCACGGGTTTCAATTTTTACCTCAAGGGAGGGGACGTCAAGACCGGGTTGCGCGAGCTGATTTATTTCGCGCCGATTGTCATCGGGCTGGGATTGCTGCTGGGATTCATTCATCCTCACGGAAACACGCCGGGAATTCTGAGAGGCGTGCTGACTTGGATCGGGATCTTTCTCTTCACCGCCGTCCCCGAAGAACTTTTCTTCCGCGCATGGGTGCAGAACCTGCTGGAGCGGCGCGTCGGGCGCAGAGCCGGGCTGGTGATCGCATCCGTCATCTTTGGACTTTCGCATTTTAATAAGCGGTCGGCGCACTTTAATTGGCGCTACGTGATCCTGGCGACGATCGCAGGCATTTTCTACGGGCGCGCGTGGAGAGAAAACCGGCGAGTACCGGCATCGGGAATCACCCATGCATGCGTGGACTGGCTATGGTCGTGGTGGTTCTGACCGCTGCGAGCCTGATGTTGCCGATGTAAGAGACGGTTGTCATTATGGAGGATATGAGAACTGTCTTTGAAGCGGCGGGGGGAATGGGCGGCTTGACGCGTCTTGCCGAAGCGTGGCATCGGCGGGTGATGAAGGACGAAGTAGTCGCTCATGCGTTCAGCCACGGCTTCCATCCCCAACACGTCGAGCGGCTCGCGGCTTACTGGGCTGAGGCGCTCGGGGGTCCCGGCATATATTCCGATTCTTGCGGCGACGAGACTACCGTCGTCAAGATACACAGTGGCAACGGAGAGCATGAAGAAATGGATCGCCGCGCCATTGTCTGCTTCGACCAGGCTCTGGTAGATGTGGGACTCGCCGAAGACGGTGCGCTGCGAACAGTGTTGCACGACTATTTCGCCTGGGCGACCAGGACAACGATGGCACGCTACCATGAGTCGGCCAATGATGTACCTGACGGACTCAAGATCCCACGCTGGTCATGGGACGGACCCCAGAAATAGGCCCCACATCGTGGTTTCGAAGTGTATGTGATCAGCCCACATTCCTGGCGGGCTCAAAGGCTCGGCCGAGCCTTTCCAGATTCCAATGAACGATATCCGCTTCTAGTGCAAATGGGCCGCCGACTGGATCGCATGGTAGTGCAAGAATCCAAGGCCGACGCGCATGTGGTGGATGAATGCGTTTGGGACGCAGACCGCCAGGCATAGGCCAAGAATTCCCTGGGCAATGCCAAGCATGTAGAAATTGCGGTAACGCAGGAAGAGCGCGCAGGAGATCCCGCCCCAGACGACGGTTGCGAAGACGAGCACCAGGTTAGGAAGGTGTGCGGCCGCGAATAGTATGGCAGTCACCGCGATCGCCGCCTGCTCTCCGGGTAGAAGCCGAAGCAGGCGAGGCATGAAGTAGTCCTGCAGAAGGAACTGCTGATAGAGCGTCCAGAGAATATAGCCATAAACGTGGGAGAGATTCGGGCGGGAGAGCTCATGCAGGCTGCCGGCTTCCCGCGCAGATCCCACACCGACGAGGGCGAGAGCGACTGCGGCAGGAAGAATCCAGGAGGAGCGAAGCAGTCCTTTCCAACCTAAACCGAGATCATTCAGAGAATGGCATCGCGCCAGTACGATCGACAGGGTGGCGGCCAGTGCGAGAGGGCCGAGAACGACTTGAATGTGCTCGGGGACCCAAAGGACCGCCATGATGAGAACAAAACCGAAAACAAGTTCGACGAGATCGCGGGTGAAACCTTGAGATCGTACGCTGGCGAGAGGGAAATCAGCCGAATTTGTGGCCACAACAGTGTTCCAACGCGAGTAAGAGTGATGAGGGGCAGAATTGGTTGCAAAATCACAACACACATTCTTTCCTCAGTTACCTTTCTATCATGGGGGTGGCCTCGAGCAAACTCTGCGTGTAGGGATTCTGGGGATGGGTCGTGATCTGCTCGGTTGATCCGATTTCGAGGATGGTGCCGCGATACATGACCGCAATGCGATTGGCGAGATACCGGACCACCGGCATGGAGTGTGAAATGAAGAGATAGGTCAGGTGGAAGTCGCGTTGCAATTGCGCGAGCAAGTTCACGATCTGCGCCCCGACACTGACGTCGAGGGCAGAGACGGGTTCATCACAGACGATGAATTTCGGGCGCAGGGCGAGTGCGCGGGCAATCCCGATGCGCTGGCGCTGGCCTCCGGAAAATTCATGCGGGTAGCGGCGCATGGCGGATTCGTCGAGTCCGACGGCGCGCAGGAGTTCGCTGATGCGGTTGTGGCGCGAGGTGCGGTTCAAGGCGCGTCGTTCGTGAATGACAAGCGGTTCAGCGATGACGTCTTCGACACGATAACGGGGATCGAGGGAAGCGAATGGATCCTGAAAAATGATCTGCAGGTCCCGCCGCATATGGCGGAGTTCGGTATGGCTTGCGGCGAGCAGATCGCGTCCTTGGAAGAAGATGCTTCCGGAAGTCGGTTCAATCAGGCGGAGAATGAGCCGGCCGAGGGTACTCTTGCCCGAACCTGACTCGCCGACCAGGCCGAGAGTTTCTCCCGGCTGAATGTCGAGAGAGACGTCGCTGACCGCGCGAATCTCACCGGAAGATTTTCCCCAGAGCGACTCGTTGGCAGGAAAAATCTTGGTCAGGTTGCGGATTTCGATGAGAGCCAAGGTGTGATGATATCCCAACAGACAAGCGGTCCAGAGTAACTGGCGTCATCCGGCGGCGATCATGGGAACAGCCGCGAGCGCGGCGAGAAGCCCGGCGAGGCGCCAGCGGGTGAAATGCTCTTTCAATACCAAGTGCGCCAGCACGACGGTGACTGCCGGATAGAGCGAGGAGATAACGACGGCTTCGTCGAGACGTCCAGCTTGGCTGGCATGAACGAAGAGGATGGTTCCGAGCGAATCGATACAACCGGTGATAGCGGCGAGGCGAACGCCGGAGGAAGTGATTTCATGAAAGCGACGCTGTGAAAGTGCCACAGTTCCGGTGGCAAGCAAGCCTCCAACGCGGGTCAGGGTAGCAACCCAGAGAGCGGGAGCGGGTCCGGCTTCGCGGACACCCAAGTAGAACGCAGAGAAACCGATGCCTGCGAGAACGGCCAGCCCGATTCCCTCGGGAGTGCGGCCATCTTCGGAGCGAGTGATCAGCCAAAGTCCTGCGGCGGCCACGAAGAATCCAGCGATGCGCAGGCGGCCGGGCCATCCATCGGTGAAGATGGAAAAGAAGGTTGGAATGGCGGCGCTCAGGACCGCGGATACTGGCGCAGTCAGGCCCATTTTTCCTGAGGCCAGCGCGAAATAGAAAACGGCGAGAGCGGCGCCACCGCAGATTCCTCCTACTAAGACCCAGATTGTGCTGCGGAGGGAGGGAAAAGGATCATGCGACAAGAAGGCGAGCGTAATGACCATTGCCAGGCCGCCGAGGTTCACGATGGTCGTGAACAGGAAAGCATTGGCGCGGCGAGTGCCGAAGCCACCGAGGAAGTCGCTGGTTCCCCAGGCAAGAAAGGCGGCGATGCTGAACTGTGCGGATCCCAATGGAGACGAAACGAGCACGCTTGACGAGGTTAACACGGGGCAACCGATGGGCTCGGGAGGGAGAAGGGGTTCAGCGTCCTTGAGCGGCGCCCTGGAATTTGACTTCGATCAGCTTGCGGTCGGCGTCGGAGACCTGGAACATGTCGCGGCGCTTGAGATGCATGAAGCTGGCGACGAAGACGTCGGGGATCTGTCCGATGCGAGTGTTGTAGGTGTTGACGTCATCATTGAAAAATTCGCGGCGGTCGGCGATACGTTCTTCGAGTTCGGTGATGCGATTCTGCAACTTGAGGAAATTCTCGTTGGCCTTGAGTTGGGGATAATTCTCCGCAACGGCGAAGAGGCCGTGAAGAGCACCGGTCATGAGCAGGTCGGCCTGCGCCTTTTCTGGAATGGAGGCAGCGCTCATGGAAGCGGCGCGAGCTTCCGTGACGGCGATAAGTGTTTGTTGCTCGTGCTGCATGTATCCCTTAACCGCTTCGACGAGATTGGGGATCTCGTCGTGCCGTTGCTTCAGGAGGACATCAATATTGGCCCAGGCGCGATCGTTCTCGTTGCGCAGGCGCACCAGTCCGTTGTAGAGGATGATGGCGTAGATAAATACTCCGACAAAGAAGAAAAGAAAGACGAGTTGGGTGAGAAGGTTGGTGTCCATGGAGAAGATTCCGATGGGCACATGCTAACGGAAGCAGGAGTCAGGAGCAATGGTCAGGTTGGGAAAGCAGACTCCTTGTCGCTGCGCTTTTTCGGGAAAGAAAAAGAACCCCGTGCGGGACACGGGGTTCTGCAGGGAAAGCTTTTCGTTGCTGTGCAGCCAGGAATGATAATTGAAACGGGGAGGTGGCTATGGCTTCTCCGGCTTCAAGTCGCACGCCCGTTTAACCATTTGCAGGTCGAGGCCTTCCGGGGAAAATTCGGCGATCTGTGGCCCACTGCGGGTGCGCGCCTGGATGTTGAAGACTTGCGCCTGGAGCATACCGCGGACCGTTCCTTTATCCATGGAAAGGTAGTGGCCGCGGACCCAGTTCCAGCCATGATGAGCATGGAAGTCGTCGATACGAACCATGACTTCCATCTGAGGCTGTCCCCAAAAGCCGGGGCGATTGGGAGGAGCAAGGCGGACTCCCGGGTTGAAATCGCCCATTTTGAACTTGCCGTTTTCGCAGAACAGATTGATGCGCGGCTTGAAGTTCGGATCTTCGCGGAAGTAGTTGTTCGCGATCAGTTGGAAGCGGGCGCGCTTGGCGCCGGTCATTTTGTCTTCGGATTGAAATTCCGTCCAGCGGCCGCCGGCATCGATACCGTCCTGCTCGCCCTGGTAGGGGCTCAGCGCGCCTTGCTGCGTGAACCCAGCGGTGGCCAGAATGAACGTAAAGACTGCGACTGTGATTCCTTGACGAAGCTTTACAGATGGGCCGAAAAGGCGCATCAGCATGACCTCCAATAATTCAAGATTCCTGCTGTAATTGAACCCGACAGGCAAGGAAAAAGTTGCTCCCACGGCGCAGGCGTGTGCGCAGAATTGCCCGTCAGAGAGGCCAATCAGGGAGCATCTACTTTGAGCACAATGTAAATGTCACTGCGGTCATCGAATTGGCTCACCGATTTAGTATCGCTCTTCTTTCCTTTGAACTGTGCGTAAAGCTCATAATCGACTGCGGTCGATAAGGCGGGGAAACTGTAATTGCCGTCGGGACCGACGATGTAACTCTTGACGCCGCGGGTGCGAGTATCGGTCAGGTAGACGACCGCGTCTACCAGCGGATTGTCCTGACGATCCAGCACTTTGCCGTGCAGAAAGCGTCCAATCTGTTTGGGCTTTTTATCGAGGGCAGCGGAAGCCAGAGTGCCGACGAGCAGCACGAATACAAGAATACGGATGAAATCCTTAGGCAGAAGTTGTTTGGGATTCATGCGTAGTTCATTGTCTCATGGGGAGCAACCCGGACTGGCTAATCCGTGAGATGCAGGCCGATATCGACGCGCTCGTCATAGTCGATGTGGACTGGGACTTCTTTGAGCAGGTGAAGCGGTTTGCCCGAGGCAGTCTTAAGTCCCTTGGTATCAGCCCACACGACATAATCGCCCTTACCGGGAGGCACCCGTAGCGCGAATTCCCCCTCGTGATCGGAGTAGAGTTCCCACTTGGCTTTCTTGTCCTTTGCGCGGCGAATTTTGACCTTGATGCCGTAGACCGGGCGATCGTCCGGGCCCCAGACGGTACCGAATATGAGAGCGTAATCGTGTGCCTTATCGTCCTTGGCAACGAGCTGGCTGTGTTGGCTAAGCGCAGGCAAAAAGAACGCGGAAAGGAGAGTAGAGCAGAACAAGACGGCTGGAGACAGGCGGCGCATCGTTTTAGGAGTAATCACCGTCTTCGCTTTCCTCTTCCTCGTCTTCGTCTTCATCTTCCTCGTAGTCTTCTTCGACGGTTTTTAGTTCGAGCGGATCGGTAGTGACAACCTCGAAGTCGGTGCCACACTCGGGGCAGGAAATTACCTCGCCCTCGTCTACTTCGTCCGCGTCAATGTCAAGATCTGTCTCGCATTCAGGACACAGAACCATAAAGCCTCCTGGGATAATAAAGCCTCTTGATAATATTTAGATTCTCTGTAGCCGAAGGTCAAGGGGACGACCACTGTATCCGATATCTAGCGCAGGTTCGGAGGGAAGAAATCATGAGCGGGAAGAAATCCTGGGCCGTATGGGCGTGCGTGTTGGCGTTGACTACGGCGGCGATGGCGGCCAGCCATCCGCCGCAGACCAAGAACGCGGCGAGCAGCGCATCGCAAATGTTTACTGATCCCAAAGTTGCGGCGGCCCTGAAGCAGATCTCGCCAAAGCGGATTCAGGCCGACATCGACAAGCTGGTGAGCTTTGGGACGCGGTCCACGCTTTCTTCGCAAGATACGTCAAGCGGACGCGGGATCGGGGCGGCGCGGGGATGGATCAAGAGTCAGCTTGAGAGCTACTCCAAGGACTGCGGCGGCTGCCTGGAGGTGAAGACCGACTCTTATACTCAGCAGCCGGCCGAGCGCGTGGCCAGCCCGACGGAAATCACCAATATTTATGCGGTGTTGAAGGGCAGCGATCCGGAAGACGCCAAGCGCATCGTGCTGGTCACGGGGCATTATGATTCGCGCGACAGCGACAACTTCGACGTGACGGGGGACGCGCCGGGGGCGAATGACGATGGCAGCGGCACCGTAGTCAGCCTGGAGTGCGCCCGCGTCCTGAGCAAGCTGAAATTTCCGGCAACGATCATTTTCTTGACGGTGGCGGGAGAAGAACAGGGCTTATACGGAAGCCATCACTTTGCCACCATGGCGAAGGACCAGGGCTGGAACCTGGAGGGGGTACTGAACGACGACATCGTCGGCGGAGACAGGAGCCCGGAGCAAGACCATTCTGTGGTGCGGGTCTTCTCGGAGGGCCTGCCGGTAAATGCCAGCGAACAAGACATCCGGCGAATTCGGGCGCTGGGCGGTGAAAACGACTCGGCATCGAGGGAACTGGCGCGGTACATCTTCGAGGTTGGGCAGACATACGACACGGGAGTAAAGCCGATGCTGGTGTTCCGACTGGACCGCTATTTACGCGGCGGGGACCACTATTCGTTCAACCAGCAGGGATTCGCGGCTGTACGTATGACAGAGTTCCGCGAGGACTTCCATCACCAGCATCAGAATGTGCGCATGGAAAACGGCATCCAGTATGGAGATTTGCCGAAGTTTGTCGACTTCAATTATGTGGCGAACGTGGCGCGGCTGAATGCCGCGACCTTGGCGGCTTTGGCGTCGGCTCCCGCTCCTCCAGCGAATGTGCATGTGCTACTGAAGAATCTGGAAAACGACACGACTCTGGCCTGGGAACCTGCGCCAGGCGGCCTGGCCAAATCTTATGAAGTTCTATGGCGGGCAACAACTGCCCCCGAATGGGAGCACGTACAGGACGTGGGCAACGTGAATCAGACCACCTTGAAGATCTCGAAAGACAATGTGATCTTCGCCGTGAGATCGGTGGATGCGCAGGGGCGGGTGAGCCTGCCAGTTGTGCCGACACCGCAGCGCTGATCGGGGGTGCGCGGAGTGTGTCCACATTGATTAGAATTTAGGAGGGCGATACCCCCGAACCGTTCGCGTTGGGAAGGCATCAGCTTTATGAAAGTCATACGACCATTCATCCTGGCAATAGCCATCGCCGGTGCATTTTTCTACTTCACGACGTGGAGATCGAACTGGCACGCTGGCGGCCTGCATCCTGAGAGTTGGCTGAGCCGCCCGGACCGGGTGGAGATTACAGAGGCGGCTGGCGGAGAAGGACTCGACAGCGAAGAGCAAAACAACATTGCCGTCTATCGCAAAAATATTCCTTCCGTGGTGAACATCACGTCGCGAGCGATGGCGTTTGATTTCTTTTATGGGCTTGTGCCGCAGGAAGGCCAGGGCTCCGGGTTCGTTATCGATAAGGATGGACACATCCTGACGAATTATCACGTGATTGCGGATGTCGGGGACAGGGCCCAGATCGAAGTCACGCTGCACAACCGGAAAAAATATAAAGCCAGAGTAGTTGGCACCGATCCCGGACACGATCTGGCAATAGTGCAGATCCAAGCACAGGGTCTTGTCCCCGCGACTCTGGGGGATTCGCGAAATCTCCAGGTCGGACAGAAAGTGTATGCGATCGGCAATCCATTTGGGCTTTCGGGCACAATGACGCGGGGTATTGTGAGTTCGATTCGTCCGGTGCGCGAACCGAATGGCACAACGATTGACGAGGCGATTCAGACCGATGCAGCCATCAATCCGGGGAATTCCGGGGGGCCGCTGATGAACTGGCATGGCGAGGTGATCGGAATCAACACAATGATCCTGTCGAATTCCGGGCAGAATGCCGGCATCGGATTCGCAATTCCGATCAATACCGCCAAGGCAGTGCTGAACGACCTGGTAACGCTGGGTCGAGTGCGGCGCCCGACATTGGGCGTGAGAACGATTCCTATCAGCCAAGAGTTGGCCGATGAGATCGGGCTGCCAGTCGACTACGGATTGCTGATTATCGATGTGACGCCGGGTAGCGCGGCGGAACAGGCCGGCCTGCGCGGAGGTTCGCAACGCGCCTATCTGGGGAATATTCCGATCATGCTGGGCGGGGACTTAATCGTTGCGATCGATGGCAACAAAATCGAGGATCAGGATGATCTGTCGCAGCTGATGAATAATCATCGCGCCGGAGACAAAGTCACAGTCACGGTCTATCGCGGCAAGCGAAAAATGGACGTTCAGGTGATGCTGGGCGAGGCACGACAACAGGTCTAGAGTGAAAAGAGATTCTTGAAAGGGCACAGTGTGGATGCTGTGCCCTTTTTCTATGTCGAAAGGGTTTCCGGCTAATCGCCGAACATCGCGGAAAGTTAGGCACCCGGCAGGTAATGTCGTCCGCAATAATGCTTCAGTTCAGGAGTCGTTGCAGGCCTCGCAAGACTCTTGGCCCCGCTGGTAAAAAGGCGCGGGGCTCCGGAATGACGCGTCCGCCAAGGCGGCAGAATTCTAAACGGGCTCAGAAGGCCCAGCGCAGCGAGAACTGGATGAGTCGCGGATTGCCCACCGTGCTGACAATCTGACCAAACGGGCCGTTTCCGGCTCCCCCGGCAGCAGCGTAAGCCAGATACGCTTCAATATCGGTCACTGCGGGATTGGCAAAGTTGGCGTGATTCCAAAGGTTGAAGAAATCAGCGGTGAAGCGGAGTTCCTGCCGCTCGGTCAGCTTGAAGTACTTCAGCAAAGAGAAGTCCCAGTTCTGCTGGAAGGGACCGTGGTAGAGGTTGCGGCCCAGATTGCCGAAGCCGGTGGTGCAGAAGTTCGGGTCGGCGGCGCATTGAGTCGGATAAAGCAATGGCGCGGGTGTGAAGGCGGAGGGGTTCAGGTATCCGTTCAGGCGCTGGTGAATGCTCCCCGTGCTCAGTCCGCTGCCCACGGCCGCGCCGGGCGCAAGGCTTGCGCCGAGCAATGGCGTGCTGCCTTGTCCCAAGAAGGCCGTTCCGGCGCCGGAATCATAGATGGAAAACGGAATGCCTGACTGGAAGGTGCTGACTCCGCTGATCGCCCAATTGGCCAGAGCCAGGCGCTCAATGCCTGACGCGCTCTTAGCAAGGGGCAAGTCATAGACGTAGCTCACCTTCAAAACCTGCGGGCGGTTGAAATCAGAAATACCTCTGGATGCGTTGATATTGCTCTGGTCGTTGTAGGCCGTATTGAAGGCCGTATTCCCGGTTGATGTGGCGTCGATGTTCTTTGAGAAGGTGTAGGCGGCGAGGAAATAGCTCTGTGCCCAGCGCCGGGAAACGGTCGCCTGCAGCGAGTGATAGATGGAATAGGCATCGTTGGCGAAGATCTGATATCCGCTGTAGCCGTTCAGGCCGGGCGTTGGCGTACGGGCAATGGCATTGGCAAACGTGTTGGTGGTGATTTTGTAGGTGGTTCCGTTGGTGTCTTTAACGTAGAACGGATTCGCCGGGCTGGCGTTGGCCGACTGAATGGCGTCGCGGGTTTCCCGCAAATGAATGCCGTGAGTGCCGACGTAGCCGACTTCCAGCACCCAGTTCTTTCCAAGTTGCCGCTGGACAGTCAGGTTCCACTGCTGCGTGTTAGGAACTACGAAGTGATGCGGCACTTCCAGAACAAACAGATTCTGCGTGCTGTTCGTACCGGGCCCAGAACAGCCGTTGTAAGTACCGGCGAGATTCGTGTTGTTGGTGGGGTTGCCGCTTCCATCGACAAAGCCGGTGAATTGCGCCAGGCAAGGCAGCCACGCGGCTGAGATTGTGCCTGCAGGCGGAACGGCGTTGGGATTCACTTTCGGCGACGATCCGCCGAAGAAGTTCGCGAGACCGGAGCCTCCGGCGAAAACGATGGGGATGAATGGCGACTGGAAGCTGAGCTGATCAACAGCGCCAACGTCTTCGCGAACGTAGTAGATTCCGTATCCACCGCGGAGTGTGGTCGTGTGGTGGCCGAAGATATCCCAGGCGAAGCCGATACGCGGCCCGAGTCCGGTAGCCACGCTGTTCCCGAAAGTCGATCCTGCAGCGTTGCCGGTGAATCCGGGAACTCCGAGACCATTCACGCAGCTGGGATAGATGAAGGGATACGCGCCTGACTTGGTCAGGCTGGATTCGATATTGCCGATGTGGCAATCGCCGTCCGTCCAGGCACCCATCAATTCGGTACGCAGTCCGAGATTCAAGGTGAGATCGGGCGTTACACGCCAGTCGTCTTGAGCGAAAACTGCCGAGTCATTCTGACGATAGGCGTGGTTATAGACACCACCTCCGCCAAAACTGAACTGAACATTCCCCTGAACGAAGTTGTCAAAATCGGTGAACGCGGGAGTTGCGCCGCTGGCCGCGGTGTTAGTGAAGAATACCTGGCCGTTGAAGACCTGCGGGAATTGCTTGGCGAGGTTGACACGGACGAATTGTCCACCAAAAGTAAACGTGTGTTGCCCGCGTACCCAGCTGAGGTTCTCGACGAAGTTGTAATTGTTCTGGGTCTGATACTGATTGGCCGGAGGCGTGGGTCCGAATTGGAATCCGGAAGTGCCGAAGGTGAATTTGTAAATGCTGCTGGTGAGATTGCTGGTCGGCCGGTTAATGCCGACGTCTGTGGCCGTCACCGGATTCACATTGATACCGCTGTTGTTGATGTGAATGATTCCGAAGCGGAAGTCATTGACCAGGGTTGGCGAGAAGAGGTGCGTCTCGGCAACGGTCAGCACCCGGTCGTGCAAGGGCAGTTCGTAGGGGAAATTGAGATCTGTGCCCGCGGCCGGAGCACCCAGTGAAGCCTGCAGTCCTCCAGCGCCGAAGGGAATATTCTGTTGAGAGTTGGAAAAGAAGAACCGGACAGAAACTTTGTCTTTCGAATTGCGGAAATCGCGGTCCCAGTCCGTAGTGAATTGATCGTCAGTGAACGAACCAGGTACGCTGACGGTAAATTGAACCGGGGTTCCGGGAGCGGTGCCCACGGGTGCGTTGGGAAGCGGGAACAGATATCCGTTGGCGGGCGCGCCGAATTGATTGCTCTTATACGCGAGCAGGGAAACGGCTACAGGATCGGCTTTGGGAATCCCCAGCGCTATGGCTAAAGCGCCGGCATTCGCCGCTCCGCGCAGGTTGGCGGGAACGTACGGAACGAACGTGCTGATGATCGACCCTGGAGACTCGCCGCTGCGCTGCCGCGTTCCCTGATAATTGACGAAGAAAAAGCCCAGCTTGCCGCCCGGAGCCACCGGGCCGCCAAAGCTACCGCCAAAGATGTTTTGTTGAATGACGGGGCGTGCCGAACCACTTCCCTTCAGGAAATACTCGTTGGCGTCCAGAACCGTGTTACGGAAGAATTCAAAGACGTCCCCATGAAATTGATCGGTGCCGCTTTTCAGAATGGCGTTGATGTTGCCGCCGCCGTTTCGGCCCTGGGTGGCATCGTATAGCGATGTCTGGACCTTGAATTCCTGGACAACGTCAGGACTAGGGAGGGGGGTGTTGGTCAGTTCGGCGACGTTGTAGTCGGTCGCACTGATTCCTTCAATCGAGTAGTTATTATTGTCTTCCCGCTGGCCATTCACTTCGATATGAACACTGCCGCGTCCTAATTGGGCAGCGGCATTCAAATCACTTTGCGCACCTGAGGAAAGCGTTAACAATTGTTGAAAGTTCTGTGTGGCGAGAGGCAGACTGCGGATCGTGTTGGGCTCGATGGCCTGGCCGGTGGTCGCATCGGTCGTGTCTACGGTCTGAACTTCTGCCTGGACTTCAATATGCTGTTCGACCGAGCGAGGACTGAGTTTCGCGATCAGGCGCGTTGTCTCAGTCACGCGGACCACGATATTGGTAAACGCTCCGGAGGCGAATCCAGAGCTTTGGACGGTGACCGTGTAGGTTCCTACGGGCAGGAGAGGAGCAGTAAAGTTGCCGTCGACATCTGTCTTAACGGTGCGTTCAACGACTTTTGTATCCTGGTTGGTGATGCTCACATCGGCCCCGGACACGACCGCCCCGCTCTGATCCTGCACTGTGCCGGTAATTCCTCCGGTAGCACCCCCTTGAGCAAAGGAGTAAGTCAGAAGCGCAAGAGTTGCGGCAGTAATCGAAAGCAAACTGAAAATGCATCGCGACATAGTCGTCTCCCTTTTGCAACCCATAATCTGCTTTGCCAGTAAGTGGTGAACCGCTGATCGAAGATGACTTAGATAAGTGCGGGATGCGGGCAGCCCGGCCTGTAAGTTTTCAGTCGCATAGCTAACCTCCAATGCCGGAGAAGCCTGACACGGCCGCCATCGCCATCAGACAGCGCTGTCCACAGAGTGCCCTTTGATCTGGGGATGCGAAAGATTAACCAAAAGGGAACCAAACTTTCAACCATTAAAACGAGCAGGTTGTCAATCGAGGTGCGGGTCTAGAAGAACCGGGAGGAGCCCTGAAGGCACTGCGGAGATTTACAACAACGGGGAGGGGAGCACAACCTGATTGCATATTGAATATATATCGTCTTACGATATAATGTATCGTCATTTCCAGGTACATTTGCGACCATGAGAAAGCTGACCCTCTCGGATTATCGCGCCCTGGCGGAATTTCGCTACCAGATTCGAAGATTTCTGCATTTCAGCGAATGCGCGGTCAAGGCCTCCGGTTTGGAACGGGCGCAGTATCAACTCATGCTGGCGATCAAAGGAATACCCGCCGGAGTTCGGCCGAGAATTCGGGAACTGGCGGATATCATGCAGATTCAGCATCACAGCGCGGTAGAACTTGTGAACCGGCTCGCGGCGGGAGGGTACGTCCGGCGCCATAGAGCCAAAGATGATCGCCGGGAAGTTCTACTGGCGCTGACCCGGAAAGGCGAGAAGGTTATTCGCGAGCTAGCCTTGCATCATCAGGAAGAACTTCGTTCGACAGGACCTGCATTGGTGGGAGCGCTGCAGCGGGTCATGGTCTCCGGCAGCAAGCGGCAGACTCGAAAAGCCACTCCAGAAAATATAGAAGGAAGCTGCTGAAAATCATGAACACATCGACCCGTCGTTACAAAACGAAGTTCTTTCCGACTCATCCGTGGCTGCGCAAGCCGCTCTCGCTTGTACGGGAAGACCTGACGGCGGTGTATGCCCGCGATCTCCGCAAATGGTTGATCATCGCTCCCATTATCGGGCTGGTTACAGGCCTAGTGATTACGGCAATCGTAGTCATCATCCTGGGGAAATTGTGGCCCGTGGTGCTGGCGTATTTCCTGCAGCACCACTGGGCGATCGTTCCGGGCCTGGTTTTTGGATTCATCGTCACCGGGCTGATCATGCAGTTTCTTACTCCGGATCCCGATGAACATTCCACGGAAGAAATTATCCGCTCCTATCACGAGCATGAAGGCGAAGTTGACGCCCGCTATTTCCTGCCAAAACTGGCGGCGGCCATCGCCACAGTCGGTTTTGGTGGCAGCGCTGCCCTCGAAGGACCGAGTATCTACGGTGGCGGCGCCATTGGATCATGGCTGTGGACGAAGCTTCGGCGCATCCGGCTGACGGATCGTGATCGCCGGATCATGTTGATCTGCGGCGCAGCGGCGGGCATGTCGGCCGTATTCCGCGCGCCGCTCACCGGAATCGTCTTCGCCCTGGAGATGCCGTATCGCGATGACCTGGCGCATGAAGCGCTGGTGCCGTCGCTGATCGCATCCGTCGTGTCGTTCGTCACGCTGAGCTCGTTTCTGGGAGCAGCTCCGCTTTTCGACTTTTCCGGCGCAACGTCGTTCACGCGGCATGATCTTTACTGGAGCGCACTCCTCGGACTGATCATTGGCCTGATAGCCATGGTCTTCGTAATCACGTTCCGCCGGGCACGAACGTTTTTCGTGAACTGGCACTTTCCACACTGGGGAAAGTTGACCATTGGCGGTTTTCTGACCGGCCTGTGCGGATTGCTGTTTCTGCACGTCTATCCAGGAAAGTTGGTGCCCCTGGGGCCGAATTACGAGGCGGTCGGCTATATTCTCGGACAGGCTCATACTAGTTCTGAACTTGCGGTATTCAGCGTGCTGAAGCTCGCGGCGACGCTGTTTACGCTCGGGCCCGGCGGCGTCAGCGCCATGTTCGTTCCTCTGTTCCTCACCGGAGGAAGCATCGGCACGGCATTCGCCCAATCCATTGCGCATAGCCATGTTTTGGGTTTGTATGCCGCAGTAGGCATGGCGTCATTTATCTCAGCAGGCTACAAAACTCCGCTTGCCGCCGTGGTCTTCGTGGCCGAGGCTACGGGAGGACATGCTTTCATCGTTCCCGCCTTGATTGGGGCGGCGGTAGCCTATGCCGTCTCGGGCGACGCATCCGCTTCCGGCGACCAGCGGCTGCATGAAGGGGCAAAAGTACAGGAAGTATAGGCCTCTGCCAAGTTTGCACTTTAGCACGCCGGATTCGTACTGGCCTGTTGACACCCGTCCGTTCTAGAATCCTGAGTCCCGCATTTCACTTACTTTTCAGGAGAGATTCGTTGATCCCGCGCTATACCCGCCCCGAAATGGGCCGCATCTGGAGTGATGAAAACCGGTTCCGCACCTGGCTGGCCGTAGAGGTCGCGGCGACCGAAACGCTGGCGGAAGCTGGCATGGTTCCGAAGAGCGCCGCCCGAGCCATCCGCGAGCGCGCCGACTTCCGGGTGGAACGCATTTACGAGATTGAAGCGGAAGTGAAGCATGACGTGATCGCGTTCACCACAGCGGTCGCCGAAATCGTTGGCCCCGACTCCCGCTGGTTCCACTATGGCCTGACTTCGAATGACGTGGTGGATACGGCGCAAGCACTGCTGATCACCCAGGCCTCCCAGCAGATTGCCCAAGATCTGGAACGGCTGGCTGAGGTTCTGGAGCGCCGTGCCTGGGAATTTAAAGACACGCCCATGGTCGGGCGGACGCACGGCATCCATGCCGAGCCGATCACGTTTGGGTTCAAACTGGCGAACTGGTATTCGGAAACCCTGAGGAACATCGCGCGGTTTGCCGCGGCTGCGGAAGACCTGCGCGTGGGCAAGTTTTCGGGAGCGGTGGGAATCTTCGCCCACCTGACACCCGAGATCGAAGAGAAAATTTGCGCTCGTCTCGGGCTGAAGGCGGCAGCCGTATCATCGCAGGTCATTCAACGAGACCGGCACGCACATTATCTTGCAACACTGGCGGTAATCGCTTCAACGCTCGACAAGATTGCCACCGAGATTCGCCACCTGCAGAGAACCGAGGTACGGGAGGCGGAAGAGTTTTTCAGCGAGAAACAGAAGGGCTCCTCGGCGATGCCGCACAAGCGAAATCCGGTGACTTGCGAACAGATCAGCGGCCTGGCGAGGGTTGTGCGGTCCAATGCGCAGGCGGGTTTTGAGAACGTCGCGCTCTGGCACGAACGTGACATCTCGCACTCATCGGTGGAGAGAGTCATCTTGCCCGACTCAACCACGTTGGTGAATTATCTGCTTAGCAAGACCTCAAATCTGATTGAAACCATGTTCGTGTATCCGGAGCGGATGCGCGCAAATCTGGATAGCACTCGAGGCCTGATTTTCAGCGGCCAGTTGCTTCTGGACCTGGTTGAGCATGGGGTTTCCCGAGAGGATGCTTACCGGCTTGTCCAGGGGCACGCAATGCGGGCATGGAAAGAGAACCTCGACTTCCGGCAGCTCGTGCTTGCCGATCATGAGATCGCCTCGCGAGTGCCGCGCAAGCAAGTCGAGTATGCATTCGATCTCAAGCGCCAGCTTGCAAATGTGGACAAGATTTTCGCGCGAGTATTTCCGCAACGACCTTCTCGCCACAAAACTAAAGTTTCGAAAAGCGGCGGCCGGAAGAAACGACGTTAACTGTAAGTGCGGGCAATGCTTTTGGTTACTTTGGGAAGGCCCTCTCGGGCTGCTTCCCTGTTGCTCCGCAAGCCGTCGTGCCACAATTCCATAGATCTGGGGACAATCTGTACAACATCCACGGTCCACCCGATGCGGTGAGGAGAAGCCATGAACGGACTCAGGGCGAAGTCCATTTGTATTTGCTCTGCCTTGTTTCTGCTGACGCTAGTTATCAGCAGCACAGCTGTTTCTCAAACTCCTGGAGTTACGAACAACAGCATCCTCCTTGGATCGTGCTCCGCATTGGACGGGCCGGCTCGCTTTCTGGGAAGCCAGACGGTACTGGGGGCCTCTGCATACCTGCATTACATCAACGATCAGGGAGGCGTTTTCGGCAGGAAAGTTCAACTTCTGGCCTTCGATGATGGTTATGATCCCGACAAGGCTCCGGCGTGTTTTCATCGCATGACGAAGGAAGGCGTCTTCGCCTTGGGCTTTTTTGTAGGGACGCCGACGGCAGCTAAATATGTGCCAATGGCGGAACAGGAGAAGATTCCCGTGGTGGGACTGTTCACCGGGGCACAGATGCTTTATGAGCCGCTCAAGCACTACATCATTAACGTGCGCGCCTCATATTATGACGAAACCCGTGAACAGGTGGATAAGCTGTGGGAAGCCAACATTCGCAAGATTGCGGTCATTTATCAGGATGACGCCTTCGGTAAGGCCGTGCTGGCAGGAGTAAAGCTGGCACTGCAGAAACATTCGTCAGCGCCCGTAGCACTAGGAACATTTCCACGTAATACGGTTGAGGTAGAGGCCGGGCTCAAGGAAGTGATGGCCACGCGTCCGCAGGCCGTGATCCTTGCCGGGCCTTATGCTCCGGTGGCGGCCATCGAGAAACAGGCTCATGCCGGGGGCTGGCATCCTCAGTTCTTGACGGTATCCTTCGTCGGCACAGAAGAGTTCATCAAGGAAGCGGGTAACGATGCCAACGGCACGATCATCACGCAAGTCGTCCCGCCCTATGATCGCACCGAGTACCCGGCGGTCGCCCTGTACGGGGAATGCCTGCGCAAATACTATCCAGCCACTCCGGAGAGCTTCGTGAGCCTGGAGGGATTTGTCGATGCCATGGTTATCGTCGAAGGACTGAAACGCGCCGGGAAAGATCTCACGCGCGAGAATTTCATCCGGGCGATTGAATCCATTCACGGGATGGATTTGGGACTGGGTCCAAAACTAGAGCTCAAATACAGCGCCACTGAGCACAAAGGGTTCAGCAGCGTATATCCCACAATCGTACGGGACGGCCGCCCAGTGCAACTCGTAGACTGGTCGTCCATCGCGAATTAATCTTTCCGGCGCTTGACTATCGGGATTTGCCAGTTAGTCATTTCCATCGCAGAATGCATCTCACACCCGAGCGGTGCCCTGCCTGCAGGGCAGATTGCCGTGTGAACCGGAGGTTCTCGTGTCCGCGCATCGTAGATTTCTTCTGACGGGAGTCTGCGCCTCTTTGTTAACGCTGGGGATGCACCCCGCCTATGCTGTTACTGGACAGGAAAAGGCCTGGGCAATGTTTGAAGACGCAGCAAAATCGAAGAGCGCGTCCTTGCGTGCCGTCAGTGTGCGCGCCCTCGGCTTGCTGAACGACGATCCGCACGCCCGGGAGATCGCCGAAGCAGCGTTGGACGACCCCAATCCGGCAGTCCGGGCCGCGGCAGCCACCGCATTGGGCCAAATGAAAGCTACTGAGTCGATCCCCAGATTACGGAAGATAATCTCCGATCCGAAGCTCGTAGTTGTGATGGCGGCAGCCCATTCATTGCGAGAGTTAAAGGACAATACCTCCGCCTATGCGGTCTATTATGACGTTTTGACCGGCAGCCGAAAAGCCGATGGGTTGATCGCCCAGCAGATGGATACGCTGCGTGATCCCAAACAAATGGCCCGGATCGGCTTCGAGACAGGGATCGGGTATATCCCGTTTGCTGGTATCGGGTGGGACGCCTGGCAGTACACGCATAAAAAAAACCCGAACCCGGTGCGTGCCATTGCGGCCAGTTTTCTGGCACATGATCCGGATCCCGCCAGCGGGGTGGCTTTGGCCGAGGCAACTCAGGATAAAGACTGGATCGTACGCGCGGCGTCGATCGAGGCGCTGGCCCAACGCGGCGATCCGGCATACATGGAGACTGTGGAGTTTGGTTTCTTCGACTCCAATGTGCACGTGCGCTATACCGCGGCCGCCGCGGTCATACGACTCACGAGTATCAATGAGGCAAAGAAATCCGCTGCACAGCAACCGCCATCGCACCCGGACCCTTGCGGCAGTCCGAGTTCAGGCACGGAGCGTCACGGGAATCACCAATAGAACTTCATTGCAAACTGGAATTGCCGAGGATCATATGCCGCGGTCGGTTCGCCTGCATTCGTAAAGAGCGGGCTAACGGCAGAGACGTTCATTTTGTTGGCGATGTTGAACATGTCCGTAATGAGTTCGAGATAATAGCGTTCCCCGAAGTAAACCCGCTTCGCGATCCGCATGTCGTCGAACACAACCCAAGGAGTGAGTCCAGCATTACGTCCGAGATTGCCGTCAAGGGAAAGCAAGGTGCCGTTAAAGTCCGCAGGGCAGACTTCTTGCAAAACTCCCGTCGGCGAGTATTTCGAGGGTATCGCTGGATAGGCATTGCCGCAATTCGGGTTGACGAACGTGTTCGGACGTCCAGTTAACGAGGAAAGCTGAAGGTTGTCGCCATTCCCGGTGATGATGTTGAATGGCCGACCGGAGGCAAATTCAATCAACGGAGCGACAGTCCAGTCACTGAAAACGGCACGCTCAAATCCTCTCCCCACCTTGCCCGTTTGATAAACGCCGCTGAACACGAAGCGGTGACGCTCGTCGAAAAGAGATGTGGACCGCTCAAGGCCCGGATAGTAGCTATCCTGCGGAGTCAGGGTTGATTGCAGGTCGGTCGAGTCATCGATCGCGTGAGACCAGGTATAAGAAGCGACCAACTCATAATGGCCGCCGAAACGCTTGTGCAGGTTAGCGCTGAGGCCATGGTACACGGAGCTTCCGTTCGAGTAGTTTGCATCCATGTCTCCGAATGGGATGCAACCCGCAAGCGTGCCAGGATTGCAGGTTGTGTTGAAGCCTTGGCCGGCCAGACTCTGCAGTATCTGCTGTGCCAGTGTGACGCAGGGTGCGCCGCCGCTCGCCAGATAGGCCGCGGCAATCGAAGGATTGAGCCCGGATGGCCGGAAGAAGTTCATCATCGAGGAGTCCACGTAAGGCGTACCGGTGGGGGTAACTCCGCATCCGGTGACCGTGAATGGGCTGCTTGGAGTCTGCCCTGCAGCGAGGGCAGCGGCGTAATTTTTCATCATCAGATCGCCGCGAATCGTGTTCGCATTGATCGGACGGTTCAGGTGACGTCCGCCGTTGAAGTTGTAGGCAAGGCTGAACGCGTATCCGTCGCCTAAATCCTTCTCAACGGTCAGGTTCGCCTGTTGCGAGTAGGCGTAAACAAAATTAGCTGACTGCGGATAGCCGAATGGCTGGAAGCCCAGCGGCAGGAACGTCGACGGGTTCAGGTAGTTCTGGTTCAGGAACACTGACTGCGGAAAGTTGAGAGATTGAAACTGCTGTTTGTTCGGCAGATATCCAAGCGCATTGAGAGTGCCGGCGTTGGTGGAAACAGAACAGGGTGATCCACCTTGATTGATGGGCAGGCCCTGGAAAATCGTGATCGCGTTCAGATTTCCGGGATTGCCGGCTCCGCTGCAAAGCCCGGTCCCCGCGAAGGCCAGCTGTCCGCTGGTTGAACCGTCCGAGGCATCCCCGAGAAAGTACAGGCCGAGCAGAGGGTGGTCGTAGAACATTCCATACGACGCGCGGACGACAGTCTTGCCGTCGCCCTTGGGATCCCATGCCAGGCCAATTCGTGGCGCCACGTTATTCGTATCCGCCTGAATTCCCTTCTGCAGGCCCAGGAACTTGTATCCTGCCTGCGCCAGAGCTGTTGGCGACTTGAAAGTGGGGGGAATTTCGACATCGTAGCGAATCCCATAATTCAAGGTCAGGTTCGGGCGGACATGCCAGGAATCCTGCCAAAACGCTCCGATCGGAATGTTGCGGAAAGAATCGCTTGGACTGCCAAGCCCCTGGATGAAGTCGCCCGGCAAACCGGCACCATAGGCCTGCACTGGCGAAAGGCCGGGAAATGACGGGAGGCCGGTGGGTGTGACGAAGCCAAGATTCGTGGCGCTGAACGCTCCGAAATCGTAGACGCCACCGTAGTTGACGGTGAAAATTGCAGTCAGGGGAAGATAGTTGAAATCCACCCCGAACTTGGTTTCATGGGTTCCCATGGTCCACGAAAAATTGTCCGTGACTTGGTATCGCTGCTCGGTTCGCTGAATGTAGGAATAGGGTTCCCGTCCGAAATAGGCGTAGCCCGGAATATTGACGGCGGGATCCGATCCGCCTGGAATTTGCGTGTTGTAGAAATACGAAAGTCCGCGCCGCGAATACTGGAACCGCAGCTCATTGATCTTGTTAGTCCCAATCGACCACGTGTCCTGACCGGTAACTTCGACGTCGCGGAACGTCTGCTCAGAGGTGCGAGAGTATGCGTTTTGGCCGAAGGGTTGATCCTGTCCGCTGACTTCGATGCCGGTGATCGTGCTGGGGCTGACCTCTCCACGCAAAGTCAGGCGATTGCTCGTGCTGAAATTATGATCGAGACGCAACGAGTAAATGCTGGTTCCTTCGAAAACCGGGAAGTTGCCAATTTGCGAGGCCAGCGTCTGAAACGAGGAGGGTACGGGAGCGCAGGGCCCCGGAGGGGCACAACTGGTTGGGAATCCAGCCCACGACGAAAGTGCCCCCAACGTAGACGCCTGAACCAATTGTGTGGGCCACGCTCCATGAATCGCCTGTCCGGACGAGGCCCCGGCGAGAGCCGTGTATTGGGCAACTTCTTGAGCGTAAGCCGGTGAAAGCGCCTCGGTTCCTAGGACAGTTGGATTCGTGAGAAACGACACCTGATCGGGAGTCAATTGGAGTGTGCCAAAGGGCTGACCAACCTGCACGGTGTCGAACGGAACCAGCCCAAAGTTGTTCTGCCCGATGCTGGAGAATCCGGTTTCGTGGCGGCGTGTCACTTCGTACGAGAAGAAGTAATACGTCTTGTCTCTCTTGATCGGGCCGCCGAAAGCAACGCCAGCCTGTACCCGCGTATAGGCGGGATTGGGAACGGTGCTGAATGGGTTGACTGCCTGAAAATTCCGATTGCGCAAAAAGCCAAAAGCGTCGCCGTGGAATTGATTCGATCCCGAGCGCGTGATGATATTCACTACACCGCCAGCCGCACGGCCGTACTCTGGAGCGTAGCTGTTGGTGATAATCTGAAACTCCTGCACGGCCTCCTGAGAAACGGTCGAGCGCACACCGTTTACAGAATTGTCGGTGGCATCCGCGCCGTCAACGTTTACCAGGTTTGAGCGCGCACGCTGCCCGCTCATATTCAATCCAGAAGTTGGAGCGGCACCGGTATTCGGAGCGTTGTCACGGACCACCTGGGAGTCCGTAAGTGTGAAATTGATGTAATCGCGGCCATTGATCGGCAGATTATCGATTCGACGTTGCCCGATTGTGTCGGTGGTCGAACTGCGGGATGTTTCGACGAGTTCGGCCTCGGAGGTCACCGTCACAACCTCTTTGCCTTCCGCCACGGAAAGGGTTATAGGAAGTTCGGCCAACTGTCCTACTGTGATGGTCACTCCCCTGTTCTCGACTTGCGCAAAGCCGGGGGCATTCACAACGACGGTGTAAGTACCCGGCGGCAGCAGACGTGCGCTGTAGTTTCCCTGAGAATCGCTGGTCGTGCCGCGCTCCAACCCCTTTGCAACATCCCGCACGACCACCGTCGCGTTAGGGACTCCGTTGCCCTTTGGATCCTTCACCGTCACCCGGAGATCGCCTGTGGCGACACCACCTTGACAGAAGGCGGCTGTTGAAAAAATCACCATCACCAACCACATGGAGACGACTTTCATCTTGACTGTCATAGAGTTCTCCCTGGACTCGCTAGGGCGAGTGAACGGCGCTCGAAATGCCACATGGCAGTCGCCGAAGTGCACACCAATGTCTGGAGGATCAGTCTCGCTGGCTTTTTACATCAAGAAGATGCCCAAAAACAAGAAGGAAGAATAAAGGGTAATGCCCAAGGTACCCTACCTTCCCGGGCCATTACCTTCTCGCGCTGCTAATGAGCCGACGGCCGAAAAGCTATCGCTGGATTCTGCAAGCGGCCCAGCAACATCGCCGTCCCGCTTAAGCGCTCGTAGTTATCGACAAATTTGCCGACACCCGCTGTCCCATAGGGCCACACTAGCGCCACATAGATTCGCAGCAAGGCAAAAGAAGCATTTCGGCGGATCAGGATCGCGTTGTTTACCAGCTCCCCGCCGGCCTGAGCAGTACGCGAATCGCCAGAGGCCAGCGCAGCTTCACCAATGCGAATCAATTGCGCCGCATTGCCAGACACCTCTTGGATATATGCTGCTGTTGCGCGTAGACGTTCGCGCTGCACCCGGCGAAAATCCGCGGCAGGAAGCCTTTGTCGGAGGTATTCGTTCTCCGCGGGACTGATCAAATTTCGGAATGCCTGGACATCAACTGCCTGAACTTGAAGGCTGTAGCTGTCGCGCTGCAAACCGCGCACAATTGCAAAACGCAGAACAAAAACCAGCGCGAGGGCAGCGAGAATGACGAGTGTAATGGCAATATTCATCGAAGTAGGCGTTGCAATTCTTGATTCCAGATTTCGAGGTTGTGCTCGGGCAATTCGACAGCCCGAGGCGCGCTGACTTTCTCGGGGATGAGCAGAAAATAGAACCAGACCAGAACACAGACGTGGTATGCACCCATATTCACGATGTCGAGAAGGTTACGCGCACCTTGAAATCCGCCATTGGCAATAATTGCCCAGGTAGCTAGATGGACGCATCCAGAAATCGCGAATCCCAAGGCGATCCCAAACATTTGGTTCGTCCATGAAAGCCGAAAGTGAGTAGCCAGAAGAAAAAGGAACAGCAGAAGACCGCATTCGACGATGTAAACGCTCTGTTCCGTGACGTGGGCGCGAGAGATCAACCAATTGGCACTGTCCGTGCGAGTATATGCAGCTATGACCACCGACACCAATACCAGCATTGCGCCGACGCCGCGCAGTAAGAACTTTCCAAGATTGGCTATAGCGGAATACGAACCAAAAATCTGGACAAACAACTCACCGAACACGGCGAACTTTAGCAAAGCCTCAACTAGTACCCCAACCCACAAGACTCGCCAAAAGTCGTCGCCAGAAACGACAGGAATGACATCAGCCGCATAAGCGCAGAGTTGAGCCGTCGCAGCAACGATCGAATAGACGAAAAAGACGGGGAACTTGCGGTGAAGATTACGCTTCCAGAGGAAAAACGATAATGCGAGCAGATACACATTGGGCGCAGCCCACAGGTAATGCCACACTATGGAATGTGCTTGTAGCATAATTGCAAGCAGCCAATATAGCGCATTCCAACCAGTGCGGACACACGTGTGGGCTCGCGTCCGGATTTCGTAAAGGAAACACCAAACTACTACGGTTTACAGGTATTCGTACTACCATTGCAACTGGTTCCTCCCGCTCCGCCGTCCGCCATCGCGATCGTGGGGGCTACAAATGTGTTGAGAAATAGCACTGCGGTACCGAGTACGAGCAGGATACGTTTCACCTTGGGTTTCTCCTTGTTGGGGAATTTGAAGCGTGATACTTTCATGAGCGCCCCCCGGATTCGCAAAACTTATTTGGGCAGGCTTTGTTCGGAATTCGTAACAGAAAATGACGTTGAAATCAGCCTTGCAGGATTTGAAAGACACCACCCTGGCCGCGGTTTCCGGGCTACTGGGTAAGCTCGCGTACCTGGGTTCACTGCGAAAGCAAGATGGTGGATACGGGCACTGGGGAATGTCTTTTATTCATGGGAAGGAAACGTCAGAGAAGGCACTTCATACCGCGCATGCGGAGGTGGTTACCGAAGTTTTGCGAACGCCGCTTCCGGCGCTCCTGAATGATCTTGATAACGCGAGCAAGCCGTCGGGTGTGACAGCAGAAGACTACCTTGAAACTCTCAGAAGTGAATTTGACACTCTGCTTCCCGGAATGAGTAAGAAGTCGGCCTGCGGCGCGCACCTCAGTTCAGTGCTGGTGGCGCTTTCGGCGTTGGCAAAGCATCGAGGGCGCGCCACTCGGTCAACTTCATAGCGACCCCAACCACCTGGCCAAGGACTTCCGCTTCCTGCGGGTGTTTCAGAATGCGCACGGGCACCGGCGACAAAGGATGAGGCTGAAGAATAATCTCTTCACGACGCGTGCTGCACCACGAACAAGTGTGCCCTTCGCGGGTTTCGACAAAATAGATGGGACGCTCGTATTCCGAGCGCCAGGAGCCTTCTACGACGCGGTTGCGCGACTCATCGACCTGAATAAAACTTCCCGGGGGCAGGATCGGATACATCGTGAAGTCGTCGTTCCCAATGTAGCCATAAGTGAAATCGCTTTTCACGAACTGCTCTAGATAAGATAGCGGCACTAATCCCCATTGTTCGACCATACGGCCGAGGTTGGTTGTACGGCGAACATCGAATCCCGGATCCATTCTCATGGGAACTTGCGCGGATGACATGCTCGCGAGCGCGTTTGAAAGATGAGATTTGGGAGGCGCGATCAATCCAAGATCTGCTGCGGTATTATGCACGTCGACTCCATACCACGCTAACAGTTCGTTCAGATCGCGGCGATAAATGATGGAGAGCGTGTAAAGGCGGTAGATACTCGGAAGAATTCCCTTGGTCTCGATATCCGACAGTCGGCTGGGCGGGATAGAAAATTCCTCGTTACAGTGCAGTTCCGCAATGCGCGCGCTCGAACTTTCCACATCGCGCATGGTGAGTCCAAGCTTTTCACGCAACGCACGAAGACTTTTGCCAGCCGGCAGCATGGGCCCTCCCGAGTGGGCACCATGATATCAAAGCGGGCATAAGAATACTTTCCATTGCGATTAAATTTCATGTTTTGTGTTTTGTTACGAATTCCGAACACATCGAAACCGCATTAATATTGGCCTAAAACTGGATTTCCGCCAGCCTCAATGGCGGACTTCCGACATCTTTAAATCCTTTGTTTTTGAGGCGTTGTCCGGATTTCGTAACAATAATCCCAAGCCTAAATCGGCACAAACTTCGGCGAACCGAAAACATCTTCTGACTTTCATGTACGCCGTCATACATAAACGCTCCTGCTCGCAATGACAATTGTCATTCTCCGCCAATGATGGATGGCACTGTTGCGACCCGCGCCTCCGTCGCAACATGGAATCGTTATGCAAGACCCACATAACGATGCGGAGTTCGAAATGACAGCGATCCAAACCAGCATTGCAACTTCTGCAAGCACAACTCACGTAACAAGCCCTGCCGCCGTAGCGCGCCTGCGGAGCGTCGGCAAGAATTATGGATCGGTTCGCGCGCTCCGAGGGATTGATTTTGAAGTCCACGCAGGAGAACTCGTGGCCCTCCTTGGTCCGAACGGGGCCGGCAAGACCACAATTGTGAAATTGTTGCTGGGCCTGATCCAACCCGATGCTGGGCGCGTTTCAGTATTTGGCCGAGATCCCATACATCCCGATAATCGAATGCGCACTGGAGCGATGCTGCAAGTCGGACGCGTTCCTGAGACTCTTCGCGTCCGAGAGCATATTGATCTGTTTTCGAGCTACTACAACCATCCCCTGCCGCTCGCACGCACACTGGCCTGTGCGGGACTGGAGAAAATCGCCGACCGCAAATTCGGTGACCTGTCGGGCGGCCAGCGGCAAAGAGTCCTTTTCTCTCTCGCATTATGCGGCGATCCCGATCTGATCTTCCTTGATGAACCCACGGTGGGATTGGATGTCGAGGCGCGCCGGGCCATCTGGGATGAGATCAGGAACATCGTGGCGCACGGCAAAACGGTGTTGCTGACCACCCATTATTTACAGGAAGCGGATGCTCTCGCCGACCGAATTGCCGTGATCAACCAGGGAACCATCATTCAGCAGGGCACTCCAGCAGAAATCAAGTCCCTCACCAGCGGCAAGTTTATCCGTTGTGTGACCAGCATTCCCATCCGAGAGATCTCCCAACTCGCCGGCGTTTCAGAAGTGAAACAAGATCGAGAAGCTGTAGAGATTCGCGCCTGCGAGGCAGAATCCGTGCTGCGCGAACTGCTTCGCCGTGATCCAAATCTCTCGGGCCTGGAAGTAACCGCCGCCGGTCTGGAAGAAGCATTTCTCGCATTAACTAAAGAAGACAACCTGGCCCCTGCGGCCAATTAGAACTTAGGAAGGCATCATGAACAATACAATCAGGAACTTTGAGCAGATGGAGAACAGCCGTTCTTTCGTGCACCGCTCCCGGATCTACCTGAAGGAGACGAAATACGAATTCCTCAAGAACCTTCGCCTGCGCATGTATACCGTGTCGGTGATCACCTTCCCGCTCATGTTTTACATTCTGTTTGGATTGGTCCTGAATTCGAACCAAACGATCGGACGGGTCCGCGTTCCGGCGTATTTGCTCGTGACCTATGCGACCTTCGGCGTGATTGGAGCTTCGCTATTTGGCACGGCTGCCGGACTTGCATCCGACCGCGGCCTGGGTTGGCTGGAGGTCAAACGTGCCAGTCCCATGCCACCTTTTGCCTACTTTGCCGCGAAGATTGCCGTCAGCATGTTGTTCAGCGTAACGGTCGTAGCGCTGCTGATTATTCTCGGCTTCGCATTCGGAGGGGTTCGCATGCCGGCGCTGAACGTCGCAGAACTGCTAGCCATCCTGGGATTGGGATCGCTACCCTTCTCCGCGATGGGATTGGCAATCGGATATTTCTCTGGTCCCAACTCCGCTCCGGCGACCATCAACCTGATTTATCTGCCCCTTTCATTCTGCAGCGGCTTATGGGTGCCGTTCATGTTCCTGCCCAAATTTCTGCGGCAGATCGGTTTGGCGTTACCCCCCTATCACCTTTCCGAATTAGCTCTCGGCACGGTCGGGGCAGGAGTTGGCTCGATTACACGCCACTGGGAAGTGTTGGTGGCGTTTACCTTGATCTGCCTGGGCATAGCCCGCATTGGATTTCAACGGGATCAGGGAAAACTATACGGATGAACGTCGACACCAAGGGTGGCATTATGAATCTTGAACTGAAAAAATCTGTGCGCTGCGCATTCATTCTGATGATCTGCGGAATGCTCGCCCTTTACGGCGGCCCGGTCTGGTCGATTGGCCTGATTCCCGTAGCGGCGCTCATCTGGTTCACGACCAAACCGCAACTGCGGAGTGGCCAGAACCGGCTATAGGGTTGAGAATGGTAGCGGTAATCTGGATCTGGACTCACGGAAGGCGCTTGGAATGAAGCTGAAGTCATGGAATTCGGTCATCCGGAATCGCGAACACGGATGGGGCTGGCTGGTATGGGTGCTCTATCTGGGCTTCTTCTTCGTGCAGCCGGTCCTGGATCATGTCAGCGCCCGCATTTGGCTTCTGGATCTTCTGGGCGCAGCTGTTTTCCTCCTTCTTTATCTCGGCATTTTTTGGCTGGAACGTCCTCCGGGCTTGTTCCTCATCGGGGGAATGGTTGTCCTTGGACTGTTATTCCTGCCCATCAATGCCGGGGCTTGCACATTTTTCATCTTTGCCGCAGCCCTGATTCCCTTCGCCGTGAGAACCCAGAAACTAGCCCTACTAGGACTTTTTGCTGTCGCTGGAATTGCGGCCATTGACGGCTGGGCACTACACTCGGGTGGATGGATAATGTTCTACAGTGCGGTCTTTCCCTTGATGATTGGCGGCGGGAATGTCTTTTTTGCCGAACGCAATCGCATGAACCGTCGCCTGCGGAAAGCCAACGAAGAAATCGAACAGCTCGCCAAAGTCGCCGAGCGTGAGCGCATTGCCCGTGACTTACATGATGTGCTCGGACACACTTTGTCGGTCATCACTCTTAAGTCGGAACTTGCCGGGAAGCTGATCTCTAGAGATTCGGAGCGCGCTGCTAAAGAGATCCGCGAGGTCGAACAGATATCGCGCCAGGCGCTTTCAGACGTTCGGGATGCGATTCGAGGCTATCGCTCGCAGGGACTACTCTCGGAACTGGCACACGCAAAATCTACTCTTGAAACCGCAGGCATCGTTGTGGAGTGCGACGCTGCGGTTGGAGTCAAGCTACCGGCGGTACAGGAAAGCGTTCTCTCGCTGGCTGTGCGCGAGGCCGTCACAAATGTTGTGCGCCACGCGAACGCCCGGTCTTGCCGGCTGAAGCTTGACCAGCAAAATGGATCCTGCCGGCTGGAAATCGAAGACGACGGCCGTGGCGGCTTGCATACGGAAGGCAACGGCCTCCGTGGCATGAGAGAGCGCGTTGAAATGCTGGGCGGGACGCTCACTCGCTGTGGCGACTCTGGCACCCGCCTCACACTCATGCTTCCGCTGAAAGAGATCGAGTCCGATTCCGGAGGTTCCGCGAATTGATGACCCCACCGAAAGAGGGTCGGAAGGCCATACGGGTAGTGCTCGCAGAAGACCAGGGCATGGTGCTGGGAGCATTAGCCGCCCTCCTCGAAATCGAAGGCGACATTTCCGTAGTTGCTCAGGCTCGTAATGGCAAGGAAGCTTTGCAGGCGGTTCTCGAACACAAGCCCGACGTTTTCATTACCGACATTGAAATGCCGCACATGACCGGCTTGGATGTGGCTGCCGAACTGAGGCGGCGGCACACCGGAACTCGCGTAATCATTGTGACCACGTTTGCCCGTGCGGGCTATTTGCGCCGAGCCTTGGAGGCCGGGGCTTCTGGATACCTGCTAAAAGACATGCGCGCCGAGGAATTAGCGGAGGCCGTTCGCCGCGTTCGGCAGGGACTTCGCGTGATTGATCCCGAACTCGCGACCGAAGCATGGGGAGAGATGGATCCGCTGACTGATCGCGAGCGTCAGGTGCTGCGTTTGGCTGGGGATGGCATGGCGAGTGGAGATATCGCGTCAGAACTCGGGCTATCCGACGGCACCGTGCGGAATTACCTGTCGGAAGCGATCAGCAAGCTCGGAGCAAACAATCGAGTGGACGCGGCACGTATCGCGAGAACCAAAGGCTGGCTATAAAAGAAGATCAGCTATTCCGTTCGACGCCCGATTCTTGCTTATTCACTGACTTGTAACCCCATGCCATGCGCGGAGTGTTGTACGCAATGCCGACCTGGCCTTGCGCGTCGATCACGATGATGCCGCCATGCCCGTCGACGCGTTGTTTTAAATGATTCATCGCTTCCTGCGCAGCCCACTCCGGCAGATTCCCCGCCGCGATCCGGTCTGCCGTCCATTTGGCCAGCACCAACTTCATGATCGGCTCTCCCCACCCCGTGGTAGAAGCTGCCGCGCTGAGATTATCGGCGTAACAACCGCATCCGATCAGCGAAGAATCTCCCAGTCTCCCGGGATCCTTATTCAATGTCCCGCCAGTCGAAGTCGCGGCAGCGATGTTGCCGTCGCGATCAAGCGCAACTGCGCCTACGGTATCGTGCGAGATGGTGGGCGCGAACAGATCATTCCCGCCATTGCTTGATCGCAACTGATATTTCCGCAAGCGCTCGACCTCCCGCGGGATGACCAGATCCTCATTCTTACAGAGAGGGATTCCGTGTTCGGCTGCGAACCGCTCTGCTCCCTCCGCAACAAAATACACGTGCGAGCTTTCACTGAGGATCTTTCGCGCCGCTCGTACCGGATTCCGCAAACGCTCCACACATCCGACGCCGCCGGCGCGAAGGGTAGCGCCATCCATGATGAGCGCATCGAGTTGGACTTTGCCGTCTCGGTTCAAGAAACTGCCGCGCCCGGCATCAAAGGTCTCGTCGTCTTCCATGACGACAACAGCTTCCTCTACGGCATCGACAGCAGAACCGCCCCGTTCGAGGACTCGCCATCCCGCAGCCATAGCGTTGTTCACGCCACGAATATGCGCGTCGACCATTTCGTCGGGCATCGCCCACGCGCCGCCGTGCACAACTAGAACCGGATCATGACTCACAAGAAATCCCCAGAAGAACGAGAAATGACCAATTAGTCTAGCACTGGATTATCGATTCGCGGCGGCACGTCGTATCCAAAGAAAAGGCCCGCGCCGCATGCGAGCGCGAGCCAAATCGCTGTAGGCCTGGTTCAGAATCACGCCATGGCTCTGGAACTTCCATCCGCCCATGGGTCCATCACAACCTTAATACACTGATCTTCCTTATCACGAAACGTGCGGTACGCATTCGGCGCGTCATCCAGCGTCAAACGATGGGTGATCACGAACGACGGATCGATTTCTCCTTGTTGGATTCGACTGAGCAGCGGTTGCATATATCGCTGCATGTGCGTCTGTCCCATCTTGAAAGTAAGCGCCTTGTTGAATGCCGCTCCGAATGGGACTTTGTCCAGGAAACCTCCGTACACTCCCGGGATCGAAACGGTGCCCCCTTTACCGCAGGCTTGGATCGCCTGCCTGAGAGCCTTTGGTCGATCGAAGGCAATTTTCATGCGTTGCTTGGTAGTGTCGTAGGCGGAAACGAGGTCGTGCCCATGGGCTTCCATGCCCACGCAGTCGATGCACGCGTCAGGGCCGCGCCCACCGGTCATTTGCTTCAGGACTTCCACTACGTCTTCGGTCTCATCGTCGCGAATGATTTCCGCATTCGCCTTCCTTGCCAGCGCAATACGTTCGGGAACACAGTCAATCGTGATCACACGTTCGGCTCCCAGCATGAACGCGCTGCGAATTGCGAACTGCCCTACCGGACCGCAGCCCCAGATCGCTACAACATGACCCTCTTTGATGTTGCACACGTCCGCTGCCATGAATCCGGTCGGGAAGATATCGGAGAGAAAGAGAACCTGATCATCTCGCAGGCCCTCGGGAACTTTGATTGGTCCGACATCCGCGAATGGCACTCGGGCATACTGCGCCTGACCCCCCGCATATCCGCCGAGCATATGCGAGTAGCCGAACAGACCCGCCGGTGAGAAGCCGTACAGTTTTTCGGCCATCCAGGCATTAGGATTCGAGTTATCGCACAGCGACCACAAACCGTTCTGGCAGTAGCTGCACTTACCGCATGAGATGGTGAAGGGCACCACGACGCGATCGCCACGCTTCAAACGCGTCACCTTTGGCCCCACCTCCACGACTTCTCCCATGAACTCATGGCCGAGGATATCGCCCGGTTCCATCGTGGGAATGTACCCGTCATACAAATGCAAATCAGATCCACAAATCGCCGTAAGCGTGATTTTCACGATAGCATCCTCGGGATTAAGGATCGTCGGGTCGTTCACCGTTTCAACCGTGACCTTTTTTTTACCTTGCCAACATAGCGCTTTCACGATTTTCCTCCTGCCTCGTTTAGGAGGCTGCCAATTTCTGTTTCGATATTGGTTCAGCAGTGCTGGCGGATGGCCGCTTCTCTTCTTCTACCGCCGGTTCGCGCATCATGACCCGCTTGGCCTTCCTGATGATCCCGCGACTTCCCACGGGCTGCCCTTGCGTGGTGGGAATTTCTCCCGCTTCCAGCAGTTGTTTACAGTGCCGCAGATGTTCGCGCGCCACCTGCTCCGCGCTGCTGCCGGCTGTCATCTTGAAAAGCTTGCGGACCGGGGAAGTGGGAATTGAGCATTCGGCAAAAATCCACACCTCAGTGCCCCGATTTCCCGGCGCTGGGGAAAATTGCGCGCCGATTTCGTTTTCCCCTTCAATCTCACGAATCTGCCAGCGCAAGCTGCGATTTTCAACTTCGTGGGAAAGCTGTAGCTCCTGATCATTCTCCGCCAACCCGTTCACCGCGCTTCCCTGAAAGGATTTTTCAAAATCGGCGTCGAGGCGGGGCCAGTTTTTACTATCACGCATGAATGCGAAAACTTCTTCGACAGGTTTGTTGATCGTATTGCTGACCACAAAATAGGTCTGGATTGGCTCCTCCGACATGACGGACCGATACATCAGCACGCCACCGCCAGTCGCCAGCAATTTTGGCAGCCAACCTCTTTTCGCCAGTCCAAACGCCATTGCAGAAGTTCCCGCGGCAAACATGGCAATCCGCTTCCTGCGCGGACCACTCGAGCCATTGCCGAAGGCTTCTGCGTACTGATGAGCACCTTCTCTGTTCGTATTCATAGGTTCACCCTTGAGACTGTGTTGGGTTAGAGTTTCACGGCAGTAACACGGGTCAAGCGATTTGATTATTTCGTTCTGCCGCGCGTTCGTTTAGCGTTGTGAGCCAGGATGGAGACACTTCCGAAGAACTCTCCTTGCCTGTTTTCGGAACATTTTCAGCCGCCGGAGCGGATGGCAAAATTCGGTGCACAAACGACAGAGCGTCTGAAGTTAATCCCGGGAATAAGCCGTGTACCATTACCGCGAGCTTGGCAGGAAGTGAGAGAACAACTTCGCTCTCACCTCGCACACACGCCTTAACGATCTTGCGGGCCGCGCTTTCCACACTCATTGACAATCCCGGCAAGCCGTCGCTGATGCTAAACCAGGCATACTCTGCCTGATTGTTTCCCTTGAAGAGTGCGTTTCTGGGACTGCCGGTCCGCATCAAGCCCGGACAAACAGTCGTCACCAAGATATTGTCTTTTCGCAGCTCCGCCCGCAGTCCTTCGGAAAATCCGGTGAGCGCAAATTTCCCGGCGCTATACGGCACCAGGTGGGGCACGCTGATCTTGCCCCCGATTGACGAGATGTTGACGATGCGTCCTTTCTGGCGCTCCCGCATCTCGGGAAGGACAGCCATCGTTGCGAAGTACGGACCCCAGAAATGGGTGTTCAAGGAATTACGGAAGTCGTCGATCGTCATCGATTCCAGTGGACCGACCGCGATCGTCCCCGCATTATTTACAAGGATGTCCACCGCGCCGAAAGTGCGGTGAATGTGCGCCACAGCGTTATATGCTTCTTCCCGCATCGTGACGTCGGTCTCGATGGCAAGCACTTCTCCCGCAAATCTACGCAAGTCAGTTTCGGCGCGTTTGAGCTCATCGGCGTCCCGAGCAGAAATCGCGACATGGGCTCCGCGCCAGGCAAACTCCCGCGCTAAAACCAGGCCCAACCCGCGGGATCCTCCCGTGATGAACACGGTCTTACCCCGCAGGTCATATTTCCGGCGGCACAACGATCGGCTGACCAGCAATCCAGCCACCGCCCCGGTTCCAAGCAAACTGGCTTCGTTCCAGCTTCGTGATCTCATCAGCAAAGTTTTCCTGTCATCCGCTAAGATACTTTCCGCTCTTTGTCGCCTCTGATTCCTTGTCCCCCACGAACGGTTTCTTCACGGCCCCCTCGTGTTTTCGTTGTCGGCGGAGCGCGTGATGAGCGAAAAGGGAAATCTTGGCGGCGGTTCCAACCGAGATCTCATCTTCGGGATCAGTGGCCATTCGCACAATCACCTCCACCACCTTCTCCGGTTTGCACACAGGCGGAATCGGATTGGTTGTTTGCCCTGCTCCCTGCAGCTGGTTTCCGTCACAGGCGTTACTTCGTCATTGGACCTGCACCAGCCTTGGCCTGCACCTGCGGAGCCACGCGCTCCGCCTCTCTCAGGTGGCTTTCCAGGATGGGCGTTGTTTGCTTGGCAAAATTCCGAATCGCAGGGTCTTTTGCGGTCTTGCATTCCTGTTGAAACGCAGCCACATCCTTTTGATGGTCTTTCAATTGATCCTGCATGTAAGCTTTATTGAAGCTCTCGCCACTCAGTTTCTCGAGTCGCTGTTTGGTCATCATTTCTTTCTGGGAAAGATGCTGTGGAAGCTGAAAACCCTGCTCGCTTGCAATCTGCTTCAGTTCATCATTTGCCTTGGAGTGATCATTGACCATGCGCTCCGCGAACTGCTTTACCGCAGGACTTGTGGCTTTCTGCTCCGCCAGGTGTCCTAATTCCACTTCCGCAAGGCCACCTTCTGCAGCCTTATCGACGAAATGCTGATCTTGTTGATCGAGCTTCTTCCCGCTGGAATTCATGCTAGACTGCGTCGCTGCCCCATATTGGCCAGCGGCCTGTGGGGTTGATTGACCTACTGCGATCACCGGCAATGCGGTAATGGCAGCCCCCAGTAATAGATTGAGAACTGTTCCGGAACTTCTCATGAGTGCGATCTACCTCCTTCCTACTGAATATCGCGCCACGGAGGCCGAAACAATCGAACGAAGTCCGTATAGCTTTGTAGGTCGCACCCTATCAGCGGTGCGCGCTTGATTAGGGCATTCGCCTGCGCTTTATACTCATCCGAATTTCCCCAGGAACCAGGCTCGCTCAGGAACGGTTCTCCTGTTCGCATGCTGCATGACCGCACCCACACGAAATCTCGACCTCGGATGAACCTGCATCTTGGCAAGACGGGCTGCAATATCGATTGCCATCGGTGACCACGCACTGACAGGGCTCGTGAGCGCACTTCTTACTTTCAGCATTCGCCATAAAATTCCTTTTCTTTGCGGCAAGAAGAATTGGAGGATCAGACAAAGCGAGCGTGAGTGCACCTAGGATGCAGTCTCTGATCCTTAGTTTGCCGATGATTCCTGCTCGTGAGATCGAACGGAGTGAACTGGGGAATGATGAACAAGTCTCTGCGGGTATTTCAGCCGTGCGCGGAACTTAGAGGCGCCGTCGGGGGCGCTTCAGCGTTCCACGCCAGGCATTCCTTTCCCCACACCGGGAGCAGCTACACCTGAAACTCCGGTCGGACGGCGACTCCAGGTGGCCACATACCGGGCAATGGAATTGCCCTCCACTATCTGCAGTCATCGGTTTGAATTCAGATCCTTCCACACAGTAAGGACACTTCGGCTCGCGGTTCATTCTTTTCCGTTGTTACAGTTTCGCTTCACGCCGCCATTCGATACGACATAGTGCTTGCACAATTCGGGCAGCATTTGAATACGCCATCCGTTAACGCCAACGATTGCCCTTGCGAGGAAAGCCAGAGCGGAACAGAGCAGAAATCGCATTCTGCAATAACGTACTTGCTCGCGGGTTCCTTCTGCGCCAAGTCCGGCATGAGGGACACGGGCAAACATGCAAGCACAACACACTCGCCGTTCATCTCAGCAGCTTACCGGCACATCGGGAGATTCCTAGCGCCAAGATGCGCCATGAAGAAAAACTGGCAATTCTGCACAACTGCGGAGCATCCCATCAGGGTGGATTCGCGTCTTAAACCTTCGCAGAAAGGATGAGGAGGAAAACGAACCCTGTCCCGAATTCATCGATCCCGGAACAATTTCATGATTCTCCTTATACTGGGTGTATAGTTTGGCCAAGTAGACTAGTTTCGGCGCACCTATGGCAGAGAATGGAAAGCAAGCCGACATTCTGAATTCCTGGAAGGAAATCTCCAGTTTCCTTCAGCGTGGCGTGCGCACAGTTCAACGCTGGGAAGAGCAATATAATCTCCCGGTTCACCGCCTAGGCACGGGGCCGCGCAGCCCGGTTTTTGCGATTCCAGCAGAACTCAAATATTGGCTTCTTACCATAGCGCGCACAGAGAATGGGCTGCATCTCGAGGAAAGCAGAGACGAGGCTTCTACGAACGGCTGTTCAACTCGTCCTGCGCTCGCGCGCTCGCACGAGCTCAGAAAGGAACTGGGACAGCTCATGCAAGAACACCACAAACGAGCCGAGATCCTTCACCGCACCGTCCTGAGGCTTTCCAAAATCCTGCCGCAAATCGCGACCACGGAAAAACCATCGCACGTTCGTACGCACGGTGCAAAAAGCAGCGCTCATCGCCCCGAATCCATAGGCCTCATGCAGCGCATCGGTTGAACTGCGAAATCGCTTACTTGCTTTTAGCCCGCTCCGCGTCCTTTGCTTCCTCCAGCACTGCCTTCGGCGTGCCTTGGGGCTCAAAGGTGATCAAGACATTCGTGTTGTGATCTTCTTCCGTCACAACGTTGAAGTGCACATCGACCTCGCCAACGCGTCCGCCCATGTCCTGCTTCCTGGCCAGAATCGGCTTCTGTTTCACGAGCACCGCGCGATGCCGCCGAACCACCATGTTCCGAAACTCCTCCGGAACCGGCAACTGCTCCAACTGGAATTCAACCGGCGGCTTCGATCTAAAGCCAAACAGCCGCAGGGCAGCGCTGTTCCAGAATTGAATCCGTCGATCTTTCGCCACCAGCATTACAGGCAGACGGATTTTCTCCAGCGTCTGCGTGTACACGCTATTCAACTCGTCCAGTTCCTTGCTGCGTTCTTCCAGTTCCTGGATGGTGGTCTCTAATTCTTCATTCAGCGATTGCAGCTCTTCATTCGTCGTCTCCAGTTCCTCGTTCGTGGACTGAAGCTCTTCATTCGTCGTCTCCAGTTCCTCGTTCGTGGACTGCAGCTCTTCGTTCGTGGTCTCCAGTTCTTCGTTGGCCGACTGCAACTCTTCGCAGGTGGACTGCAGCTCCTCAATCGTCTTCTGCAGCTTCTCCTGCAAGGTCACATCTTCGCAGCAGATAAGGGTGCCGCTGGATTCCCCACGATCGTCCAATACCGGCCGCAACGTCAGTTCCAGCATGCGCTCTTCGCTGCCTGCCCGGAGCCGGCTTTGCATGCGCGACGACTCATTGTTCAACCGCGTGCTCCGCAATTGCACCGCCAGTTCCGGAATGCGGACAAAAAGGTCCGTGTCCTGCAGTCGCTTGCCCACCAGATTCAAAGGGGTCAATCCATAAAGAGCTAACATCGCGGAGTTGTGCTGCTTGATGACATCGTCCGGGCCGATGATCATCACCCCCAGACGCCCCGTATCCATCATGTAACGCTGTTGCAGCATCAGTGCATCCAGTTCCTCGCGCACTTTGTTGGTGTTGGCCTCTTCTCGCGGCGTCGTAAATGTAGCGTCCTCGTCTTCGACATCGCGAGTCTCCAGCGGCGTGATGCGCTGGAAAATCCTCCATCGCGAATTCAGCCTGCGGAACTGATTGGAATTGGTGAGTTGCGACTCCGACTTGCCAAGGAACAGGATGCCTCCCGGCTCCAGCGCATAATGCAAGCGGCTGAGGATTTGTTCCTGCAGTTCAGGGTCGAAATAGATCAGCACATTGCGGCAGGTCAGCAGATTCACGTGAGAAATCGGCGCATCCTGCCCCAGGTTGCTGCGTCCGAAAATTACCAACCGCCGGATATCCCGGTTCACGCGCAGCGGTCCCTTGCCGTGGAAATATTTCTCCCGCCATTCCGGCCGGATTTTGCGCAGTGCCTCCGCGGGATATTCCCCGCGGCGGGCAATGGTCAGTTCTTCTTCATCGATATCCGTCGCATAGATCTTGATATCGAACTCCAGAATCCGAGGCCCAAAGAATTCCGCCAGAAGAATCGCGATCGAGTACGCTTCCTCGCCGCTGGCACAGCCCGCACTCCACGCGCGGAAGGAAGCGCCCAGCTTCAACTGCTTCAGTATCCTGGGAAGAATGTCGTGTCTCAAAACCTCCCAGGCCGGAGGATCGCGGAAGAACTCCGTCACATTGATCAGGATCGTATTCAGAAGTTCGTTGACTTCATCGGGGGTTCGGCGGATAAACTGCGCATAGTCCGCGTATGACCCCATATTGAGTTGGAACATCCGTTTTCGGAACCGCCGTTCCAGCGTGGTCTTTTTGTAGCCTCGGAAATCGAAGCCTCGCTGCTCGGCCAGTTCCTGCAGCAGCTCTTTCAATCCGACCTCTTTGCTCATAGTTCAACCCGTTCGCCTGCACACAATTTCATCAATCGTCGCCCCAGTTCCTGGATGGGCGCGACGATATCCACACACCCCGTATCGATGGCGGCCTGAGGCATCGTCCGGAATTCAGCTGTCGTCGGATCCTGCGCCATGGTCGTTCCCCCTGCCTCGTGGATGGCGCGTATCCCGGTGGAACCATCCGTGTTCGATCCGCTCAGGATGATTCCGATCGACCGCGAACCGTACATTCCGGCCACGGACTCGAACATCAGATCGATCGACGGCCTCGAGAAATGCACCAGTTGTGAGTGGGCCAACTGAACCTTCCCTACTCCCACCAGCAGGTGCTCATCGGGCGGCGCGATATAGACCACGCCAGGGAGGATCGGTTCACCGTGCTCCGCCTCTTTCACGCGTTGTCCAGTCTTGCGCGATAGCAATATCGCCAAATGACTCTTATGCGAAGGATCCAAATGTTGCACCACGACTATGGACGGCATGTTGCCCGGTAACGGGCGCAGAACTTCGGAGAGAGCCAACAATCCACCCGCGGAAGCGCCGATCGCAATCAGATCATACTTCCGGGGAGCCGCGGGCAGCGCTGACGCGATACTCTCGCTGCTCTTGCGCTTGCGCATCTTTCAGGTCGCACCGCGATTGTAGCGGGAGTCGCTCAAAGGTGCAAAGATTTGCGGCCTCTCTTGAGCTATCTGAACACTTGCCGAGGCGGTTGCGGGGCAGTTATCACTTACCTGCCACCCGA